>JACDAR010000108.1 GCA_013695335.1 Rubrobacter sp. | reverse complement strand
GCCGCGAACACTGGTTTGATCTTCGCTTCGGCCCCTATCTGGGGACTGCTCCTTGGTTTCCTGCAGGGGCTGGAGCGTCCCACCATAAAGGGCATCGTCGGGGTGATGCTCTCCATAGCGGGCATCGGGGCCGTCTTCTACGATGGACTCGGGGAGCAGGGCGGCGGCCTGCTCGGTGACCTCCTGATCCTGATCGCCGCCGTCTGCGTCGGTGGATACACCGTGCTTTCTATGCCCGTGCTCGAACGCTACTCCCCGCTGGTGGTGGCGACCTACCCCGTGCTCTTCGCCATCCCGGCAGTCGTGCTGTTCGCTTCACCCTTCTTCGTTGGCCTGGAATGGAGCACCGTGGATGCCGGGGCGTGGGCGGCTGTCGCCTACTCGGCAATCTTCGCCACGGCCTTCACCTTCGCGGCGTGGCAGAGGGGTATCCGGCGCGCCGGGGCCAACAGGGTGCTCGTCTACCAGTACCTCATAACCATCACAGGCGTCGCATCCGGCATCGTATTCTTCGGAGAGAGTCTGGGTTTTCACAAGGTGATCGGGGGCGCGGTCATCCTCGTTGGCGTGTACCTCGCCCGACGCCAGTGAGGGGAAAATCTGGGCAATGATCTCGCGTCCTGTTCCGTTCGTGAGTCGTGAGGCGCTCGCCTTCGGCTCGCTTCGTGAGTCGTTAGTCGTATTTTCTCGACTTACGAGGCACGACTTACGTCGTCGGCGGGTAGCAACAACCACCCGTCCGGTGCAAAATAGACGGGACCGTCACCGGGGTTGCGCTTTCGGGGCGATGTTTTGTATTCGGAATCCAAGAGAGGAGCGAGGATGCGGGAAAGCCTGACGAGAACCTTCGTGGTACCGGCCCTGGTCGGGCTCGTGGTGGCGCTCTGGGTCATCGTGACGCCGGGAACCGCCTGGGCGCAGAAGACCACGCCAGATAGCGCCCCCAACCTCGACGTCCAGTCTTGGGTGCTGACTGACGAGGACTCAGGGAACTTTCTCGCTGGCAAGAACCCGGACGCGCGGATCGCGCCCGGCTCGACGACCAAGATCATGGTGGCCCTCGTTGCTCTCGACGAGGGCGTGAACCTCGACGACGAGGTCACCGTCTCGGAGAACGCGGCGTCCTATGCCGGGTACATCTACAGCAACATAGGTCTTTATCCCTACGACCGCGTGAGCGTCAGGGAGTTGATGCAGGCGTCCCTGATCCCCTCGGGCACCGACGCCGTCTTCGCGCTGTGCGAATACCTTGGCGGCGGCAGCGTGCAATCCTGCGTCCAGAAAATGAACCAGAAGGCCAGGGATCTGAACCTCAAGAACACCCACTATGACAACCCTGCCGGCATCGACTCGCCCGACGACTACACCAGCGCCCGAGACCTCGCCATCATCGCCCGGGCCGCCATGAAGTACCCTTTCTTTGCCGAAACCGTCGCCACGAGGGATGCGAGCATCACCACGGAGTCCACTGTGAACCGGACCATCGAGTTCTCCAACACCAACCTGCTCCTCAACTCGTACACGCCCGCGACCGGCGTCAAGACCGGAACCACGCCAGAGGGCGGGTCTTCGCTCGTGTCATCCGCCGAATCCGGGGATGAGTCGTACATAGCCGTGGTTCTCGCCGCCCCCACGGACACTGTGCGTTTTGGATCCTCGGAGCAGGCGCTGGAGTACGGTTTCGGCAGCTTCGACCACAAGCCGCTCGTAAGAAAGAACAAGGTCTACGACGAAGTGACCCTACCTTCTCGCCGCGACGAGTCCCGCAAACTCGTCGCAGCGGAAAACGCGGAAGCGCTTGTCGGCCCCGGTATAAAAGTCGAACGCAAGGTGACTACCGAAGAGCTTCCGTCAGAAGCCGCCAAAGGAGACGAAATCGGCAAGGTGGACCTCAAAATAAACGGCCAGAGCGTCAAGAGCGTGCCGCTGGTCGTGCAAGAAGGCTACAAAGGGGCTTCATTCTGGGACCACGTTCAGTACATCTCAGTCAGCGCGTGGCGGGGAGCGTGGAACTTCATTGACGGGCTAATGTAGCGAGCCTGCCTGAGGGCAGTTCAGCCTGTGTTCCCGGACGGGAGATCCAACCCGTCCAGCGCCTCGAATTCAGGTTCTAGCCGGTCGTAGAGGCGGACGAACATCTCCATTAACTGCGCGTAGATTTCGGCGTTCGCCCTGTTCGGCTGGTGGCGGTGGGAGATCCCGACCATGCCGCCAGCAGCTTCGAGGGAGCGTATCTCCCCGATGGCCTTCATGCCGAGCATAGCGGCGCCGAGGCTGGAGCCTTCGACGCCTTCGGGGAAAAGTATCTCGTGCCCGAATATGTCTGCAAGCATCTGCCGCCACAACGCGGAATGGGCGAAGCCGCCTGTGGCGCGCACCTCTCTGGGTTCGCCAGCCACTTCTGCAAGGATGCGTTCGACCGCGTGCAACTGGAAGGCGACGCCCTCCATGACGGCCCGGATCATATGTCCGTTGCCATGCGAGCGCGTCAGCCCAAAGAACGTGGCCCGCGCCGCGGCGTTCCAGTGTGGCGCGCGTTCACCGGTCAGGTAGGGAAGGAAGATCAAACCTTCAGACCCGGCGGGGATCTCCCCCGCCATCCCGCCCATAAGATCGTATGCGTCCTCACCCCTATCCTCGGCTTTCCGCGCCAGCTCGGGGAACACGGAATCCCTGAGCCACTGCAGTGCGATGCCGCCGTTGTTGATGGGACCCCCGATCACCCACGCATCATCATCCAGCGCGTAGCAAAAGAGCCTCCCCCCCTCCTCGAACTCGGGACGCCGGACGATGGAGCGCACAGCCCCACTCGTCCCGATGGAGACCGCAACCATCCCAGGGTCCACAGCGCCAACCCCAAGGTTCGCCAGCGCCCCGTCGTTCGCGCCAACCACGAACGGGGTGTCTCGTTCGAGCCCAAGTTTTTCGGCGTACTCGGGGAGCAACCCGTCCATGACGTGCGTCGTTGGCACGGGGCGGGAGAGTTTTTCAGGCGAAAGACCTGCGATCCGGAGCGCACCCCCGTCCCAATCGCAGCCCTCCAGATTGAAAAGCCCAGACGCAGAAGCAATGGAATGGTCAACCACGAACTCACCGAACAACCGCGAGAGAACGTACTCCTTGACGGAGACCCAGCGGGCCGCCGCCCCGAAGGTGTCGGGGTCTTCCTCCCGAAACCACAGGAGCTTGGCCAGGGGCGACATCGGGTGGATGGGCGTGCCCGTGCGGCGGTGTATGGCGAGGCCGTCCATCTCATCCCGGATGCGCCGCGCCTGCCCCGCGGCCCGGTTGTCCGCCCAGATGATGGAAGGCGTGAGGGGGTTTCCATCGCCGTCGAGGCCCATGAGGCTGTGCATCGCCGCGCTGAAAGAGACGCACCCGACCCGGACGCCGCGTTCTTTCAGGACGCCGACGACTTTCCCGAGCGTATCGAGGAGGGCGGTCAGGATCTCCTCCGGATCCTGCTCTGCCCGGCCCCGGCGCGAGGAGCGCAGCGGATATTCCCTGTCCTCGTCCGCCAGCGTCTCCCCACGCCGGTCGAAAGCCACGGCCTTCACGCTCGTCGTCCCGATGTCCACGCCCACGAAGGCGAGCGTCTCTTCCATGTTCCTGCCTTTCAGGGGATCACGTTTCCCGAAACCCCGGACGGGGGACCATCTTATGGGCGGTGATAGGCCCGGTCAATTTGGAAAGGAACCTGTATGACCCATCCCTGGCATGACGTATCCCCCGGAGATGAAGCCCCTGAAGAGTTCAACGTGGTGGTCGAGATCTCCAAGGGCTCGAAGGTGAAGTACGAGCTGGACAAGGACACCGGCCTCCTGATGGTGGACCGCATCCTGTATTCGTCAGTGATCTACCCCGCCAACTACGGCTTCATCCCCCAGACCCTGGGCGACGACGATGACCCGCTGGACGTGCTAGTCCTGATGCAAGAACCAGTCCAGCCCCTGAGCCTGCTGCGCGCCCGCCCCATCGGGATGATGCCGATGGTGGACGACGGCGAGAACGACGAGAAGATCATCTGCGTCCACCTCGACGACCCCGAATACATGGGCTTCGAGCACTTCAGCGAGCTGCCCGAACACCGCCTCAACGAACTACAACGTTTCTTCCAGGATTACAAGAAGCTGGAGGACAAAGAGGTGAACGTCGGCAGTATGTCGGATCCGGAGGACGCGAGAGAGACGGTTCGGGACGCGATGGAGCTTTACCAGAAGCAGTTCGCAGCCACCCGCTAGCAAGGAGGAGAGCCATGAGCGAACTCGCAAGCAAAACCTGCGTGCCGTGCCGGGGAGATACCCCGCCCCTGAAGGGCGAAGACCTGGAAGGGCTGTCCCGGCAACTCCCGGACTGGGAAGTAGTCGAGGAACACCACCTGAATAAGACGTTTCGTTTCAAGAACTTCAAGGAGACGCTGGACTTCGTGAACCGGGTTGGGGAGATGGCTGAGGAGCAGGGGCATCATCCCGACATCGCCTTCGGATGGGGCAAAGCCGGGATCACGGTTTTCACCCACAAGATAGACGGCCTGACCGAGAGCGACTTCGTATTCGCCGC
>JACDAR010000047.1 GCA_013695335.1 Rubrobacter sp. | reverse complement strand
TGAACGCTCTTCCTATCTACGCCTCTGAGGCGCACGGCGCTCTGTTGACGGACGCGGACGGCAACACGTTCGTGGACTTCACGGGCGGCATCGGGGTGCTGAACGTGGGGCATACGGACGCGCGGCTGGTCGAGCGGGTCAAGGAGCAGGTCGAGCGCCTGACGCACACGTGCTTCGCGGTGATTCCTTACGAGCCGTACATCGAGCTGGCGGAGAAGATGAACGCGCTGGTCCCCGGCGACTTCGAGAAGCGGACGATGTTCGTCAACTCGGGGGCCGAGGCCGTGGAGAATGCCGTCAAGATCGCACGTTACCACACGAAGCGGAACGGCATCATGGTCTTCGAGAACGCTTTTCACGGGCGCACGCTGCTCGGGATGACCATGACCAGCAAGGTGGACCCGTACAAGAAGGGCTTCGGCCCGTTCGCCACGGAGGTCTACCGGGTCCCGTCGCCGTACCCGTACCGCTGCCCGGCGCGGCAGGACTGTTCGGGGGGATGCCAGGGCGACTGTTTCAACCTGCTTGAGCGGGCGTTCACCGGGGTCGTAGATCCGGGGAGCCTGGCAGCTATCGTGGTGGAGCCGGTCTCTGGTGAGGGCGGCTTCCTGCCGTTCCCCGACTCCTATCTTGAGCGGTTGCGGGAGGTGTGTGACGAGCATGGGATCGTCCTGATCGTGGACGAAGTCCAGACGGGCTTCGGCCGGACTGGCAAGATGTTCGCCATCGAGCACTCCGGCGTCATCCCCGACATCGTGACCACCGCCAAGAGCATGGCCGGTGGTCTTCCGCTGGGTGGCGTGACCGGGAAAGCGGAGATCATGGACTCCGTACATTCCGGCGGCCTCGGCACCACCTACGGCGGCAACCCGCTAGCCCTCGCCGCCGGCCTCGCCGTCCTCGAAACCTTCGAGGAGGACGACCTGCTCGGCAAGGCGAACGAACTGGACGACAAGATCATGGCCGCGATGCGCGACATTCAGGACAAACACCCGGACTTCGTCGGCGATGTGCGGGGCAAGGGACCGATGGCGGCGATGGAACTCGTCACCGACGCCACGACCAGGACCCCGGACAAGAAGCGCACCAGCGCCGTGGTCGAGGCCGCCTTGCAGGAAGGACTCCTGCTCCTGACGGCAGGCCAGTACAGCAACGTGATCCGGGTCCTCATGCCGCTCAACATCACGGACGATCAACTCGACGAGGGCCTCACCATCATGGCCCGCGCCGTGGATTCGGTCGCCTGACGAATCACAATGCGCACGTCGAACCAGAATGTGTAGCGGCAGCCACGGCTGCCGCTACACATGACGAAGCCTGCGGTTAGTTTATGGGGCCGTCCGAATCGCAACGGTGCATGCCTCGGGGCGTATACCGAGTGCAAGGGCCGCTGCGAACCATTGTTCCTGGCTCTTCCTTATCTTTTCTCTTGGTTTCTTGCACTCCACGAAAACAGCCATGGTGAGCGGCTCACTGGCCGCAGGGTCCCAAGCCACTACATCGGGCATGCCACCACGGTCGGTTAGGCCATAGGGATGCTTGTGGATCTTATCATCGAGCCCTCTCAACCATCTCGGAGCGTTTCTTTCAGGTATTGTCCATGGACGCCAGGGACCGGGTATGTGGAACGTGGTCAAGAAAAACGCTTCGTATCCCAGGTGCGCACGTAGCAGTTTGGCGACCTCAACCTCGTTGCAGCTTCGCACGGGCTCTTCGTTGTCGAGTGGGTATACGCACGCGCTGTACTTGCCCATGCTGTCTTTGTGTTCGCCCTTAGGTCCGTCCCATCCGCGGTAAGCAATCTCGACGTGCTCAAGCACTGGAGGATCGGTATCCCGAGCTTCCACATCAATCTCGTTTGAGCGGAAAGGCTGCTTGATGCGCCTTCCCGGACCCAATGCATTCAACCATTCATCAAAAGCCATTTACTTCTTCTCATTCTACCTACCAAGAGCATAAACCTTATCATCTGTACAGGCTGCATTTCGCGGCCCGTGCTTCTTGTGGAGAGCGACGACTGACTAGAATCCTGCTTGCGGAACTCAAGGATTAGCCGAACACGGCGTCGGCGCGGAGAGACAGGCCAGTGAGTGCGGTGGACTCAAAGGTGTCTCCCTGTCGCACTTTCTCCGTGAGGCGGTAGTCGCTGCCGGAGGGCTCCATGTGTCGCTCGATGGTGTCGGTGGTGAGGTCCACAATCCAAACTTCTGGGATTCCCGACCGGGCGTAGAACGGTAATTTGACGTTTTTGTCGTGTGCGAGGGAGGTGTCGGCTACCTCGATCAGGAACAGGATGTCCTCTGGTCCGGGGAGCGTGTCGCCGTAGTCACGATCCCGGACAACTGCCAGATCCGGCTGTGGTTCCCAGTGATCGTTGAGCCGTATCGGACTCTGGACGTTTACCAGGTAGCGTTCGCCAGCAACCCGCGAGATGATGCGTGTGAGACGGCCGACGCAGCTTACGTGCCTTCCGCCAACAGGTGACATCTCGACGATCTCCCCCTCGATCAGCTCCACCCGGTCGTCCTCGTGGAGTATCCCGGCTTCTCCCATGCGATGGTATTCGTGGACCGTGAACAGTTTTCTTGCCAGCACAGAGATCTCCAGTGGTTGGCTCGTCTTAAACGGAAGTATACCGGAGGTCAACGCCGTGGACTCCGTAGTATCGGAAAGTTGTTGGAAGAGCCCGGAGGCTACCTTTCCCGCTTCCGCGCTTTTCCCTGCGCGAGCAGGGATAGTGCGACGATAGCGCCGAGGACCGCGATGCCTGCGGCGCTGAAGAAAGCTACTCTGAACCCGCCGATGAGCGCATCGTCCGGCTGAACGCCGGACCCAATGAGCAGGTCCGTGCGGGCTGCGGAGAGCGGGATGAGCACGGCGAGACCGAGGGCTGTGCCGAACTGGGCGGATGTATTCAGCAGCCCTGAGGCGAGACCTTGCATGTCTTTGCCTATGGCCGAAGCGCCGGAAGCTGTCGAGGCTACCGATGCGATTCCGAGGCCGCAGCCCATCAACACGAAGCCTGGCAGAAGATGGGTTGTATAGCTGCTTTCGGGTGAGATGCCGGTAAGAAGCAGGATGCTGGCTGCTATGGCGAGCAGGCCGGAGACCATCGCCGTTCGGGCGCCCACCTTACCGGCGAACCGGGGACCGAGAAGTGAACCGGCGATCACCGCCACGTTGAAAGGCGGGAACGCCAGCCCGGCTTCGGCGGGCCCATGCCCCAGCACGCGCTGTACGTAGAGCACGCACACCAGCATGGCCGGAGTGGTCGAGGCGGTCAGCGCGAGCGCGACGAGGTTGGCTCCCGCCAGACGCCGGGAGCCCAAGATGCCCAGCGGAACGAGCGGATGCTTGACCCGGTTTTCGATCACGACGAACGCGGCGACGAATGCCATCGAGAGGCACAATAACACCAGTGTTTCGGGAGAACCGAAGCCAGCCTCTTCAGCCCGCGTGAGACCGTAGATCAGGAGCGTCAGCCCCAGCGTGATGGTGGCCGCTCCAGCCACGTCGAGTCGAGGAGGAGCGGTTCGGTCGCGGCTTTCTCCGAGCAGCTTTGGAGCAAGCACGAGCCCGAGAATCCCGACTGGGATGTTGATGAAGAAGATCCAGGCCCACCCCAACCCCTGGGTGATGACGCCGCCGAGCACCCATCCAGCCGCACCGCCGCCAGCCGCTGCCGCAGTCCATACTCCCAACGCCCGATTCCGTTCCTTTTCTTCCGAGAACGTAGTGGTCAGTATCGAGAGTGCAGACGGGGACACTATCGCCGCCCCCAACCCCTGCGCCACCCGGAACGCCACGAGCGCGAGGGGTGAAGCCGCCAGGCCGCACGCCACAGACGCCGCCGAAAACAGCGCGAGCCCAACCATGAACAACTTTCGCCTTCCGTACAGATCAGCCGCCCTTCCCGCGAGCATCAGAAATCCCCCGAAGACGAGCGTATAAGCTGAGATCACCCACTGAAGACTCGCCTGCGAGAAACCGAGATCCCGCTGTATAGAAGGTAGCGCGATCGCGACGATGGTGGCGTCCAAAACTACCACGAACTGCGCCACGCACAATAACACCAGTGTCGGCCAGCGCGATGTACCAGAGCGACCCGCAGCACGTTTGTTACCGTCAAAAAACTTCATGGTGGTAACAATACCCGCTACCGGGTGAGATCGAAACCGCTAAAATATGTTTTGATGGAAACTACGAAGCAAATCGCGACGTTACGCGTGGTCGGGGGGAACCTGGCCCTCGACTTCGTGAACACCGTTGATGGGGAGCCTGCGTTCGACCATCTTCGGGACTACGCGGGGCTCGTAGCCTGGGGCGGGCACGTCGGGCTGCTTTCGGAGGAATCTGTTTTGCGGTTGATCCGGAAGCCTCCTGTTCCCGATGCCGAGGCAGCACACGGTAGGGCGTTGGCGCTGCGCGATGATTTGCGTGGGATCTTCGGCGCGATCGCGCTGGGGGAGAATCCGCCGGAGAGCAGCCTGGAAGCGCTGCGAAAAGGGGAGTGTGAAGCCCTGGACCAGGCCACGTTGGCGCCGAAAGGCGATGGCTACGGCTGGGGGTGGCCGGATGGCGAGGTGGGAAGCGTGCTTTGGCCCGTCGTGCATGCGGCTGTGGAGCTACTGACTTCGGGTCCTCTGCATCGAGTCAAGACGTGTGCCGGTTGCCACTGGCTATTCGTGGACGAGAGCAAGAACCGTAGCCGCCGCTGGTGCACGATGGAGGTGTGCGGAACCAACGAGAAGATGCGCCGCTACATCGCCCGTCGTGCCGCCAGGCGCGGCTGAGGCGCGAATCCTCAAGCGCGTGAAGGGGCGATGGCCGGGGCGGCGCCCACTGCAACGAGCGCGGCCAGCCCGACCTTCACCACGTCGAAGACCACGAACGGCGCCACGCCCTGCGCCACGGCAACTACGGGCGGCAACCCCGCAACCACGGAGAGCCAGGCCACCCCGAGCGTGTAGATGAAGGCCAGGGCCGCGCATCCCCAGAGGAAGCCAGACAACAAAGCCCTCCGGCGCGGGGCTTCCCGC
Organism: Rubrobacter sp.; assembly: GCA_013695335.1. GTDB lineage: Bacteria > Actinomycetota > Rubrobacteria > Rubrobacterales > Rubrobacteraceae > JACDGB01. Next base: position 4,380 of record JACDAR010000047.1, on the reverse strand, counting down.
ATGGACCGTGCGGCGAGGCCGGCGAGGGCCGCCGCCACGGGATAGGAGACGAGGTATCCGCCTGTGGGGCCTGCGATCTGTCCAAGACCGCCCGAGAACCCGGCGAAGACCGGTGCGCCGACGGCCCCGATCAGGACGTACACCACCTGAGACATGGCCCCCTGATACGGCCCGAGCAAAAGCCCGGATAGCACAACCGCAAGAACCTGGAAGGTGAAAGGAACAGGTGAGAACGGCAGCGGGATGGAGATCTGGGCCGCCACGGCCGTGACGGCCGCCATCAGCGCCACACGCGTGATCGTATACGCGCTCAACCCCTCCCTTTCTAGTAGACGAACCATCGAGCACCGTACTCGCTTCCCCGAAATATTTCCAGCTTTGAGGGTGTTCCGCCGGGCGCAACGGGGTAAGAAAGGCCGCCTGAAGGGTCTTCTCAAGTAGCGAAAACCCTGGAGGACGAAAAAGAGGGCCGGGACATTTCGTCCCGGCCCTCTGCGTTGTTGCGGCTTGTGTCCGCTCGTTAGGCGGAAGCGGCCTTCAGCTTGCGGTCGAACTGCTCGATCAGGGTCTCACGGTTCTTGCTCTGCTTCTCGTAGGCACGAAGCTCCCGGATCTCCGCCGCGGAAAGATCGTTGGTCTCCTTGGAGATCTCATCCATGTTCATCTCGTCGTAGTTGGCGAGCGGTAGTCCGCCAACGGGGACCTCTTTCTCGACCAGCCTCAGCCCTTCCTTGTAGTAGGAAAGGGGGGCGTAGAGAAAGTCCATGTACGCGTCGAGGGTCTCGTTGGCAACAGCCTGGAATGTGCTGCGCTGCCCCTCGGCACGCTCCACCATCTCGTAGGTGAGGGAGCGATTGGCCTCGGCCTGATGGCGAAGCTCCTTGATGTAGTTATCCGTCACGCCCTGGGCGAAACGCACGTTGCGCTCCCCGGCGGCCACCGCGTGATCAAAGACCGTCTTGTAAGCCTTAGCCGTTTCCTGACCCATCCGCTCGGTCATCTTGCCGCTCTTCTCCATGTAATCCATTAGCCTTGCCTCCTCTGTTTCTCCGATTTCCAGTATGTGCAGTCTACATATATATTCCGACTTGTCAAGCGGGGAGAAGGCTTTGCACCAAAAGTCCATTAACCCAGATACTTTTGGTGCAACTATGGATTCTGCACCAAAAGTTGAGGTAGAATCGGTCGGGCAAGGAAAAGGCAGCCAGCTACCAGGAGAAAACGAGGGAAGCCATGCTTAAGGATCGTAAGCAGGCACACGACCCCAAAAATCCCGAAAAGATGAGCTTCGTTTTCGAGGGCAAGGCTCTTGCGGACTTGCAAAAGATCGCTAGACATGAGAACAAAACCCTTGACGAAGTTTTGGAAGATGCGCTCGGGTTGAAGCAGTGGGCTGTAAGTGTCAAGGATAAAGGCGAGCACGTTGTGGTGCGTAAAGGGCTTAGAGACAGGTACGAACTGGGTCTTTAGTTGTCCGACCAAGATAATCCACCCGCAGAACATGACCCCGCCCCTATTCAGGGCGGGGTTCCTCCATATGAGCGGCCTGTAGACAATCCAAATCCGCCGAGACAAGATCCTGTTGCATGGACCAGAGAGAAAGCGCGTAGAAGAGTAGCTTACGCGTTGCTCAGCATACTCTTCTTACAGATTGCCTTCTTTGCGGTAACTGCATTTATGCCGCACCCCATATGGCAAAGGGGCCAAGAGTTCATGCAGGTAACATTCGCTGGGGTGTTGGGCTTAGTAGGTAGCGCGGTGGGATACTATTTCGGAAGCCAAAGGTAACTCTCTACGCTCACGTAGTGCTATCAAATAGAGGCTCCATCCCGAGATCGTGCATCGCCCGAACCAGTACGCAGATGTTGTGGCAGAGCAGCTTGCAAAGTGCCTCGTTGACCTGCCCGTTGTCGCTCTTGGACTTGACTGCTGCCTCGAACTTACCCTTTATCATAGAGAAGGTTGCTTCGACGTTGGATCGCTTGTGATAGTGGTCTAGGAACTCGTGACTACGTAGGCCGTTCGTGAGTGTAATCTATGCCTGATCCAACCGTAATCATCTTGTTATATTTCGCCGGTAAACTGCTGATGGTAAAAATGGGGGGCCTGTTGGTCCCGTGGATGGTATTCAGTCGGAAGAGGTGGGCGTGATGAACTGGAAGAATTTGGTCTTATTGCTGGCGTCCCTGGCAATGGTTGCGTCCCTGACGGCCTGTGGTTCGTCCGGGCAGGGAAGTGCTGACAAGCAGGAGCCGCCCAAGAAGGAGGCGCCGAAAAAGCAGATCGCGCCGGACAATGGTCTCAAGGAGAAAAAGAACAAAGAGAAGAAACTGGTAGCCAAGAGGCCGGAGGACAGAACCCTCAAGCTCACCGTCCCCAAGATGAAGCGTATAGACAAAGACACCATACCGACCGGCACGGGCACCCGCATGAAGCTCTTCCACGACTACGCCGGGGTGCATCTCGCTGGCACGGACTTCCCCTGGAGGAAGCAGGGCAACGTCTACATCGCCGGCCATCGCCTCGGGTTCGAGAACACGGATAGCTGGCTTGCCTTCCACGACCTGGAAGTCCTCGAGAAAGGCGATAAAGTCTACGTGACCGACGCCAACGGAACGAAGTACACCTATGTAGTCTTCGTCAAGAAGATCGTCAAGCCCACAGACTTGTCGGTACTCAGGCCGGTCAAGGGCAAAAGCATCCTAAGCCTCCAGACCTGCACCCTGCCTGATTACAAGGATCGGGTCGTCTACCAGGCCGAGCTCAAGGACGTGCAGGAAACGTAAGCCAGAAAACCAGCGAATCAGAGATCCAAGGAAAGAGGGTCGGCGCGTAATTGGACTCCGGCCCTCTTTCTTCGAAGGCCGAAATGGGTAAAGTACTTCGATGCTCCTTGGACTCGACCTCGGCACCGGCTCCGTAAAAGCGATACTGATCTCCGAGACCGGCGTCGTCCTCGGCGAGGCTTCCGCAGCCTACGCAGTCGAATCACCGATGCCGGGATGGGCCGAAACCGCGCCAGAAAACTGGTGGGATGCCGTGGCCGGGGCTGTGAGGGAAGCCGTCGGCCAGCGAGGCGCGGGGGTTGGGGCCATCGGACTATCGGGCCAGATGCACGGCGTCGTGCTCTCCAATGCCTCGGGCCTTCCATTGCGTCCCGCCGTACTCTGGGCCGACACCCGCTCCCGCGAGCAGCTTGCGGCATATCGGGATCTCGCCCCGGAACTGCGATGGAAGCTCGCCAACCCGCCTGCCGCCGGCATGGCCGGGCCTAGCCTCCTCTGGCTGCGCGACCACGAGCCAGAAGCCTACGAAGCCGCCCGTTGGGCGCTGCAACCCAAAGACTGGCTGCGGCTGCGCCTCACGGGAGAGGCATCCGCCGAACATTCCGACGCTTCCGCCACCCTGCTCTACGACCTCGAAGATGGAGGCTGGTCCCGGGAAATATCCGACGCCCTCGGGCTGAGGACGGACTGTTTCGCGCCGCTCGTGGGCTCACACTCCGTCGCTGGCACGCTAACCAGCGAGGCTGCGGATCATCTGGGGCTGAAAACCGGTTTGCCCGTCGCGACAGGGGCGGCAGACACGGCTGCCGCGATCCTCGGCGCTGGTCTGCCGGGACCGGGCACGCCGCAGCTCACGGTGGGTACGGGGGGCCAGATCGTGGCCCTCAGGGAAGAGCCAGTGCCCGACCCAGAAGGGCGCATCCATCTCTACAGGACCGCGTGGGAAGCGCCAGGGCGCTTCTACTCGATGGCCGCGATCCAGAACGCTGGCCTCGCCCTGGAGTGGGCGCGCAAGGTGCTTGGCGCATCCTGGGATGACGTATACCGTGAAGCGTTCGAAGTCCCCTCCGGCTCCGATGACCTATTGTTCCTGCCTTACCTCAGCGGGGAACGTACGCCACATCTCGACCCTGACGCCCGTGGCGCATGGGTCGGTCTCGGCCTCGAACATGGCAGGGGTCACCTCCTGCGCGCCGCCCTGGAAGGCGTGGCCTTCGCGTTGCGCGAGGGGCTGGAGGCGCTGGAGGCTGCGGGCGTCTCCGCCACGGAGTTGCGCCTTGCTGGTGGCGGCGCCATCGAGGAACCCTGGCGGCAGCTCCTGGCGGACGTGCTGGAACGTCAGCTCCTGCTGCTGCCAGATTCGGTAGCCGCTTCGGCGTCAGCTAGGGGGGCGGCGATCCTGGCCGGCCTCGCCTCCGGCGCATTCGAGGCGGGAGACGTCAGGGATCTCACCCCGGACGTTCAGAGATCCATAAGTCCAGGAGTAGACGGTGGAACTTATGTGGATACGTACGCAAGGTTCAAGGAACTTTATCCCAGGTTGTACGGGTGAATAGGCGAAAATCCTGGCGGATTGTGAGAGGTGCCGCAGGGC
>JACDAR010000019.1 GCA_013695335.1 Rubrobacter sp. | reverse complement strand
GGCCTGGGCGGCTATCCCGATCCTGCCCGGGTCAAGCGTCCCGAGCGCAACCCCGAGACCCCTCCCCTCCTCCCCGAGCCGGTCTTCCTCGGGGACGAAGACGTTATCCAGCAACACGTCGTCGGTGGTGGCGGAGATGACGCCCATCTTCTCGGCATGCTGCCCGAAGGAAATTCCTTCTGCGTCCATCGGCACGACGAAGGCCGTGACGCCTTCCGGGGCGCGGGCGAAGAGGATCATGGTCCCGGCGACACGCCCGTTGGTGACCCATTGCTTGTGCCCGGAGATTCGGTATCCGCCGTCAACCCGCACGGCCCGCGTCTCGATGGCGGCGGCGTCAGACCCGGTGTTCGGCTCCGTGAGGGCGAAGCTCCCGATCCGGGTCCCCCTCGCAAGAGGCGAGACCCAGCGCGCCTTCTGCTCCTCTGTTCCGTACGCCAGGATCGGCAGCGTGCCCGCACTGGTGTGGACCGCGAGCGTCGCCCCCACGCCCGCGTCGGCCCGGCTGATCTCCTCTATCAACAGGCAGTACGAGAGGAAGTCCGCCCCCGCACCGCCGTACTCCTCCGGCACACACAGCCCCATGAACCCCTCGTCCGCCATCTTCTCCAGCGTCCCGAACGGAACCCGGCCCTCCCGGTCCAGCTCCGCCGCGTTCGGCGCAACCTCCCGGTCGGCAAACTCCGCCGCCTGCTCTTTGATCTCCTGCTGCTCGTTGTTTAGTTTGAAGTTCATGGATTCCCTCGCTAAATTGAGAAACACAACCAATACAGAATATTCACTAATTGCTTGAGTTACTAGCTTGTCTGTCGTGCATTTAGGTTCGTGTACGGCGTATGGTGTGCTTGACGGCCTCTGTAGAATAGCTCTGGCCTGGCGGGGTTTTCGGCGTTGGTGGGAGGGTTTTCGGGGTGTCGTCGAGCATGGACGGATACACGCTGGGGGTCGAAGAGGAGTACCAGATCCTGGACCCCGAAGACCTCGGGCTGGTTCCGGGCGCGGATCGCGTGCTGGAGCGGGCGCGGGACACCCTGGATTCCGACGAGACCGAGCTGGAGTTACACGCTTCGCAGATCGAGATCATAACCCCCGTCTGCCACACGCTAAGCGAGGTTCGCGCGCAGCTTTCACGCCTGCGACGAGGGATCATAAAGGCGGCAAGGGAGGAGAGTTGCCTGGTCGCCGCCGCGAGCACGCATCCTTTCTCGAAGTGGGAGGATCAACCGATAACCCCGAAGGAACGATACCGGAATCTCATAGAGCGGGAACAACGTCTGGCCGAAGAACAGGTGGTGTTCGGGTTCCACGTCCACGTCGGCATGAAAGACAGGTAACTCGGGGTCAAGGCGATGAACCGGGCGCGTGCGTGGTTGCCACCGCTGCTCGCGCTCTCCGCCAATTCCCCATTCTGGCTCGGTGCGGACACCGGATACGCGAGCTACCGCACACAGCTCTGGGGCCGCACCCCGACCGCCGGGCCACCAGAACACTTCGAATCGCTGGAAGGGCACGACGCGACCGTACGGGCGCTCGTGAACACCGGCGTCACGCCGGACGCAACCCAGATCTACTGGGACATCAGGCTGCCGGAGAAAGTCGACACCATCGAGGTCAGGGTGGCGGACGTGTGCAGCAGGCTGGACGAAACCATCATGCTGGCCGGGCTCATAAGGGCTTTGATCTCCACCTGCTGCGAACTGTCCGGGCGGGACGAACCCTACCCCGCCGTCGGCACGAGCCTGTTGCGGGCTGCCATCTGGAGCGCCTCGCGCCACGGCCTCGACGCCAAACTAATAGACCTGGAAGCGGAGAAACCCGTTCCCGCGCGAGAACTCGTCGAGAAATTACTCGCCCACGTCCGGCCCGCCCTCGAAGAAGCAGGAGACTGGGATGAAGTCTCGACCCTGTTGCGCGATACCCTGGACCGCGGCAACGGGGCGACGCGCCAGCGCGAGGCGTACGAGCAGACAGGACAATTCGAGGACGTGGTCGAGATGCTCGTCGAAGAGACGAGGCAGGGTATCTAGCGGGAGAATGGTCTCTTCCGTGCAGAAGGAATTATCCCGGCCAGACTGCCAGCAGACATAAGCAATCCGAGCATGGGGAGGACTGCCGTGCGGAGCACCCGTACTGTGCCAGGCTGCTGGCGTGCGGGTGAACGATAGCAATCTTTTGTTATATGTTCCAAGTAAGGAGTACGAGACGCCTGCCGGAAGCATTTACGATGGTGGGTCCAAGGAAGGGGTTGGTAGGGTGTGACGTTTTCGTTGTCTTCCAGGGGTCTGCTGGTTTTGGGCTTGCTTGCGGCTTTGCTGCTTTGCTCGGCCTTGACTGGCGCTTCGGCCCAGGAGAACTCAGGCGGCTCTGGCGGGTTTGTCGCCCTGACGGGTGATGAAGCGCGGCAGTATCAGGCGCCTGACGACGTGCGCGAGGTCTGGATTGCGACCGATGATGGCCTGACGCAGACCCGCTACCAGCAGTACGTTGGCGACGCTGCGGTTTACGGCGGTGAGATCACGGTCCTCAGCCGTAACGGCTAGCAGGTAGCCGTGATGGGCAACCACTACTCGAACCTCCAGCCTTCCAACGATGTCAAGGTGACGAAGGACCAGGCACGCGACAAGGTGCAGCGTGAGCGTGGCAACAGCGGCAAGTTCGCCATCAAACTCTACATAAACCCCGACACGGGCCTCAGGTTCTACGAGGTTGACTCAATGCAGGCGGCCTCCCGAAAGGTCTTCCACATAAACGCCGGGACCAACGAGAAGATACGGGAGTACGACAACATCCAGGAATCCCTGGAGCCAGGCATCGGCGTCAAGGGCGACACCAAGCAGATAGACGCAACCGTGAGCGGCGCATCGCACCAGATGCTCTCGCCTGATAACCGCCAGATCACCTACGACGCGCAGAACGGGCAGAAGCTCCCAGGTACACTCTTCACGGAT
>JACDAR010000008.1 GCA_013695335.1 Rubrobacter sp. | reverse complement strand
AAACCGCGCGGTCAGAAACGACAACACGCCGTAGATGGCGATGGCGTCCCGCACCACGACGAACGTCCAGCCCCAAACGGCTGTTATCCCGACGAGCATGAGCGTGTAGATTAGTCGCACGACCGCGTGAGTCTACCCCACCCTACAAACGCCCAGAAACGTCGGCCCGCGCGAACCTCGGGTCTTCGGCCCGGAAGGAATCCGGGTTCGTCCCACGTGCGAGCGCCAGATGGTAGGTGAAGAACTGGAGCGGCAGAAGGCAGGTGAGCGCCGTGAAGGGTTCAGGTACGGGCGGCACCAGGATCGAAGCCGCGTTCTGCGGAAGCCCCGCCGCATCGTCGGAGACGATCACGCAGGGGGCGCCGATCTCGGAGGCGAGGTCGGCGACCTCCAGCGTGCGATCCCTGGCCGCCCCTGAAGGCGCGGCGAGCACGAAGAGGTCGTCGTCCTCCACGCACTGAAAAGGACCGTGCATCAACGTCTCGGCGGACATTCCTTCGGCCTGGAGATATGAAGTCTCTTTGATCTTGAGCGCGGTCTCCTCGGCCGTCACCGCGGATGGACCGCCCCCGGCGAGCCAGATCCTGCGCCGTCCCACGTGCTCGCGGGCAAGCGTCCCAACCGTCTCCCCAGTCCCGAGCGCGCCACGCAACGCGGCCGGGATCTCCTCCCGCAGCAGGTCTCCGGGAAGCGTATCCTCACCTGTACGGTGGCGACCGATGCTCCCGGCAAGGAGCGCAAGAACCGCGACAGAACCTGTATAGCTTACGGTGTGGGCCGAGGACTTCTCCTGCGCCACCGTGGTGAACACAGTGCCCGCGCTGCCCATCCCGGAGCCGCCTTCACCCGTGATGAGCGCCGTGCGGCACCCGGCCTCGCGGGCGCGGGCGAGCGCGGCGGCCGTGTACCTCTTGCTCCCGCGATGGCTCGCGGCAACGACGCAATCCCCAGGCCCGAGCGGCGGCCCGTACAGCGCGAAATCGAAGGAGTGCATCACGCGCACGTCCAGCCCGCCACCGTACACCCGCAGCAGATGCTCACCCACGCGGGCGGCGTGGAAAGAGGTTCCGATCCCAATTATGAACAGCCGCTCGCAGTCGGACATTCCCGCCGCGAAATCATCCACTGCGGTCTCGTTGCGCTCCACGATACGGGCGAACGCATCGGGCTGCGCCTGGATCGCCGCGTACATGTGGAATGGATGCTCCGCCCGTCTAACCTCGCTCATGTCATGCTCCAGACTTCTTCGGGATGTTCACTTGTTCCGCCGGGGACGACTGACCAGTTCGCCGCCGCAGTTCGGGCAGATGTGTTGCATGTCCTCCGCACAGCTTTCACAGAAGGTGCATTCGTGGTAACAGATAGATACGATATCGTCTTCCGCGACGGCAGCCGCGCGACACGCTCATTCAAGTCATATCCTGTATCAGCACCCCGCCGCCCGGCACGGCTTCCATGGTGAGGCGGCTGCCCCGTAGCAACGCCATGCCAACCAAAGGCTGGCCTTCGGCGGCTATCACGGCCACGGGACGGGCGGTTCCGTGCCAGAGGACTCGTCCCTCGTGGTAGTCAAACTGGACCTCGTTGCCGTCGGCCAGCGTCCCGCCGGCGCTGCCAGCATAAGGGTAACCCAGTCGCCGTATCGTCCCTGAAGGAAGCGTGAGCTCGCCATCGAAGCCGGTGTCGATCACAGCCTCGACTTCCTCTTCGCTGCCGGTAGCGTTCTCCATGCTGGCGAGCAGTCCGAGCGGCAGCAAGGGTTCGCTTCCGTCTTCGGCGACGGAGCCGAGCATCGTTGGCACGGGCCTTACGCCCGGGCTGGCTTCGCCCGGAAGCGTCCGCCGAGCCGGAACGCGGACGGACGGCCGGCACGCACCAGGTAGACCACGGCGTCGGGTCGCCTGCGGCGCAACCCCGCGCCGGCCTCCAGAGCATTGTCCGCGATCTCGTGGTCACTGCTTTCGACGTCCACGGCCACAAAGCGCCCTTCATTCGCGCCGTCGGCTTCGACTTCCTTCCGTATGCGCCGCTCGTAGAGGTCTTTGCCCCGCCGGGCGATTTCATCCTTGTCGTGTAACCTTCCACTCATGCCCCGCATTCTACGCCATCAACTCGACCGCAGGGGACGCTTCACCAGTTCGCCGCCGCAGTTCGGGCAGACGTGACGCATCGCTTCAGTACAGCGTTCGCAGAAAGTGCATTCGTGGCTGCAAATGAAGGCGGGACCATCTTCGGCGAGTACGGTCCCGCAACGCTCGCACCCGGCACGCATCTCAAGGCTCATGGTCTTCCCTTCATCCCTGGGTGATCGGGACGTAGTCTGGTTGGGAGGCGACCCGTGCGATCCAGGCTCGCACAGCAGGATAATCCGAGAGATCGAAGCCTCCTTCGTCAGCCACGTGCGTGTACGCATAGAGGGCGATGTCGGCTATCGTGTATCGTCCGCCAACGAAATACTCCCTGTCTTCCAGGTGATTCTCCATCACCCCGAGGGCGTCGTAGCCGAGCTTCTGTTTTTGCTCCAGCACGGCCTGGCGTTTCTCGGTCATCTCCAGGTCGAAGACGTGGAGCATGGCGCGTGCCACGGCGATGTTCGGCTCATGACTGTATTGTTCGAAGAACATCCATTGCAGGACACGGGTGCGTTCGAGCCTGTCTTCGGGGAAGAACGGGGTCCCTTCCGCCAGGTAGAAAATGATGGCGTTCGACTCGGGCAGGAACTCACCGTCGTCCGTCTCGAGCACCGGGATGCGCCCGTTCGCGTTGATCTTTCCGAGGAACTCGGGGGTGCGGGTCTCGCCCCGCTGGATATCGTACTCGATCCGCTCGAACGAGATTCCTAGCTGGGAGAGGAGCAGCCGAACCTTGTATCCGTTGCCTGAAGGCAGATAATCGTGCAATCTCAGGGTCATAATTCTCCTCCCTCTGGTCCGTAGAAGATCACCCATACGATGAGATCGTCCGTGAAGTCTTCGAAGCGATGATCGACGCCAGCAGGCACGAACAGCACGTCGCCCGGCCCGAAGCGATGCCGCTCCGGCCCGTTCACGAACTCGCCAGAGCCTTCGACTACAACGTACAACTCGTCGCGGGTGTGGGGCGTCTGTGGATCATGGCCGCGCGGCGCGTAGACTTCGACCTGCATAGTCCCGTGCCCGAGAACCTCGGCGAAACGCTCCCCATCCGACCCAGGCAGATGCTCCAGCGCTTCGGCGACCGTCACCCGGTGTCGTTCGGGCTTCTGGAGATCGCTCATCGCGCCTCCCCTCCATGTGATGCAAGCCGCCGACGGAGGTTCTGTTCGACCTCGGGCCACTCTTCGTCGGTGATGCTGTAGTAGGCGGAGTCTCGCGTGTCGCCGTCGGGTAGGATCATGTGCTTCCGAAATATCCCCTCGAATTTCGCAGGGAGAGCCGAGATCGCCTCCCTCGACCGCTCGTTGCGCGCATCCGTCTTGAACTCCACGCGCATACATCCTAACCGCTCGAAAGCGTGCCCCAGCATGAGCAGCTTCGCCTCGACGTTGGCTCCTGTTCTCCACCAGGATGGTGCGAGCCAGGTCCAGCCGATCTCCAGCCCCTTGTGCTCGGGCCGCAGAGCCAGGTAGCGGGTGCTGCCGATGGGCTCGCCAGTCTTCGCGTCGATGGTGGCGAAGGCTGCCTCGGTTCCAGCGTCCGAAGCAGAAAGCGCGCTCCTGAACAGTGAACCGAAAGCCTCGCGGTCCCCGGCCGGGTTCGCTGGCATCCAGCGCCAGATGCCTGGTTCCTGGGCAGCCTCGAACAGTCCTTCCTCGTGTTCCGGCCTCAGCGGCTCCAGGCGCACCACCCCACCCTTCAACACCATCGCCAGGTCTTTGTACGCGCTCATTCCTCCTCCAGCCATTCTGTGATGAACCTGTCGTTGGCGTGGATGTCTACTTGCCGGAGCAGCCCGTCTCCCGAGTTGACGAACTTGTGCGGCACCCCGGCCGGGGCAACCAGGATCTGCCCTCCCGTCGCCACGACCGTGTCCTCGCCGACCGTGAAGGTGGCACGGCCTTCCTGCACAACGAAGATCTCCTGGTACGGATGCTTGTGCAACCTCGGACCACGCCCGGGCAACGCCTCGACGAGTATCAGCGATACGTCGCTACCGTGAAGATACCCCTCGAACTCGCGCGAACCACCATCCAGCGGAAGCTCGCTCCAATTTACGACCTCCGCCACGCCAACCTCCTCGAATCGTCTGCCCGCCTTCCATCCTAAACTAGAGCCACATTGGTCTTTACGCAAGAACCATTTTCACCTATTTTGTTGGTGCCATTTGTGGGAGGTGAGGTTTGATGTCGAAGGTTTCCGGGTCCGTGCCGTTCGTGGCGGCGGTGGATCGGTCCTCCAGAGTGCCACTGCATCGCCAGCTCTACGATGGTCTGCGCGGGGCCATCCTTTCTGGACGGCTCGCCGCAGGTACGAGGCTGCCCTCGACGCGGGAGCTTGCCGCCGGGCTCGGGGTGTCGCGCAATACGGTGATGGGGGCGTTCCTGCCGCTGCTGGCCGAAGGCTATCTCGAAGGCAGGGTGGGGTCGGGGACCTACGGTGCGAAGTCTCTGCCGGAGAATCTGCTGCGCCCGGCTTCGGGATACGACAAGGACAGCGGCGTGTGGGTTCAGGCCGTGAGATATCTAAGCGGGGATGTCTCCTGGCTGCGACGCCGGCCACGGACACCAGGGATCTGGGGCCGCCGCGGGCTTTCCGGCCAGAGGTTCCGGCGCTCGCGGAGTTTCCCTGGGAGGTATGGCGGAGGCTGGCGAGCCGGGCGTGGCGGCGTCCGGCGGGGGGTTTGCTCGGGTACGGAGACCCGGCCGGGTACAGGCCGTTGAGAGAGGCTATCGCAGTTCATCTCGGGGCTGCGCGGGCTGTGCGGTGTACGTGGGAACAGGTGATCGTGGTCTCAGGCTCGCAGCAGGCTCTCGACCTCGCCGCGAGGGTGCTGCTCGACCCTGGAGATCTAGCCTGGGTCGAAGATCCCGGAAACATGGGCGCCCGCGGCGCCCTCATCGGGGCCGGGGCGCGCCTGGCCGCCGTGCCGGTAGATAGGGAGGGCTTGAACGTCGCCGCAGGCGTGGAGCGCGCGCCCGGCGCCAGGCTCGCTTACGTCGCGCCGTCGCACCAGTATCCGATCGGGGTGACCATGAGCTTCGCAAGAAGGATGGCCCTGATCCGCTGGGCTGCCGAAGCCGGGGCGTGGATACTCGAAGACGATTACGACTCCGAGTACCGTTATACGGGCCGTCCCCTCGAAGCCTTACAGGGGCTGGACCCTGAAGAGCGCGTCGTTTACATAGGCACCTTCAGCAAGGTCCTCTTCCCCGCACTGCGCCTCGGATACCTCGTCGTTCCGCCAGATCTTGTTGACGCCTTCACCGCGGCCCGCGAACTGACCGACAGGCATCCACCTACCGTGGAACAGGCGATCCTGTCCGATTTCATAACAGGCGGCCACTTCGCCCGTCACCTTCGCCGGATGCGCCTGCTCTACGCCAAACGCCAGGCTACCCTGATCGAAGCAGCGGATCGCGAGCTATTCGGCCTTCTCGACGTCAGGCCAGCCGACGCCGGTATGCACCTCGTCGGGTGGCTCCCAGAAGGCGTGGACGACCGCGAAGCGTCGCGGCACGCCCTGGAAAGAGGAGTCGAGGCGACCGCCGTCTCACTCTACGGGACCGCGCCGGACAAACGGGGAGGGCTCATGCTTGGCTACCCGGCTGTGGACGAAGATGAGATACGCGCCGGGGTGCGCCGTCTTGCTTCGGCCCTGGAGCACATCTGCTAGATCCCTGATCCATTCGGAAAGATTGTCTTATTACATCAGTACGTTATAACACTGGTTGCTAGCCAGATCGTCGAACACCTGGCGTCACTGGTTACTGTCGTGGTCGTCCAGCCCGAGGGCCGCACGGAATATTTCCCGGCTCTCCCCTCGAAACAGGGTCCATGCAATCGTCAGATCGCACGAGGAATCCCCCACCCCCGAGAAATCATGTGTTGATGTCAGCGAGGATTTCTTCGACGGTGCGCTTCGCTAACGAGACAAACCCCGGGTTCGTCTCGCTGTAGTACGGGATGATCATGGCCGCCTGGTGGAGTGCGAAGCCGCGCGCTCGGTTCCAGGTGCCGTCGTCGACATCGAGGGCGCTGCGAAACGTTCCTCGTCCGGTATGGCCGAATACGCTCCACGCGGCGATCACGTCGGCGGCGGGATCACCGACCCCGATACCTCCGAAGTCGATGACCGCGCAGAGCCGGCCGTCATGAACGAGCAAGTTGGGCCTCAACAGGTCGGCGTGTATCCACACCGGCGTTCCTTTCCACTCGGGCGCTTCGAGTGCGCACTCCCAGGCGGCGATGGCCGCACTGCCGTCTATGATGTCCTGCGCCGACTTGATCGCCGAGCGCGTGACGGCATCGAGCTCACGGAGTGGCTTGCGCCCGCCGCGAGGCGCCCCGACAACGGGATCTATTTGGCGCAACTCGACTACGAACCGCGCGAGATCCCTGGCCGCCTGACGTTCATCGTTAACGAGCTCGTCCGAATACGGCTGGCCGTCAATCCATCCGTAGATCGCCCAAGAAAAGGGGTACGAGCCCGCAGGTTGGCCCTTCCCAACCGGCTCGGGGACCCGCAGTGACAGACGTGGAGCGAGCTTCGGGAGCCAGTGCCACTCCCTGTCCAGATCCTGTGTCCACTCCCGCACGCGCGGCAGGCGCACGTAGAGGTGGTCGCCAAGCCGGTAGATGGCGTTCACCGTTCCAGTCGACTGAACCGCGCTGATCGGCAGGTCTGCCCACCGCGGGAACTGAGCGGTGAGCAATCGGCGCACGAGCGATACGTCTATGTTCACTTCGTCTTCGTGCATCTTTCCGGCGCGCATCGGATCAGCGTCCATAAACGGAAACGACGTTGTGCCTGCCGGTGAACGGTTCACGGTTCCAGCCGTCCCAGCGCTCCTTCAGGCGCAGACCGGCAATCCGCGCCATCAGGTCGAGTTCGGCCGGCCATGCGTATCTTTGGGAGACCGGGTTCAGGCGCACGCCCTCGCTCGACAGGGACACGTGGCTTTCGTCGAGCATCTGCGTCGCCGGGTCGTGACGCAGTAGATCCAGCTTCACCTCATTGATTTCGATGGACTCCGCATCAACGTACTGGTCGTCGCGCAAGCGGTAGAAGGACGCGGGCGAGCCTGCCTCGATGACGAACGAGCCGTCGCCGGTGAGGTGGGCGGCGACGTTCTCAAAGCAGCGCACCTGGTCTTCCTGAGTCAGCAGGTTGAACAGCGTGTTGAAGACGACGTAGATCAAACGGTAGGCGCCCGGGACCGGCACATCGGCGAAGTCGCCGATAGTGACCGACATCTTGTCACCACCCGGCCTGGCGCGCAACCGGGCGACCATCGCGGGTGAGAGGTCAATGCCGTCCACCCGGATTCCCCGGGCCGTGAGGGGAAGCGCGATCCTGCCCGTTCCAACGGCGAGCTCCAGCGCGGGGCCACCACCCGCCAGCCTCTCCAGAAACGCGACGGCCGCGTCCTCGTCGCCGCGTGGCTCTTCGTCGTACCTTTTGGCATCATCCTCACCGAAACTCATGATCGGCTCGTAGTCCTTCACCGAAACCTCCTTTATGTCAGGCCCGCCGCGAGACGTGCAGCAGGTACTCTTTGCGGTCGAGCGGGTTGTGGTCCGAACGCGGGCGGGTTGGGACCGTGCCCCTGACTGGCTCGTAGTGGTCGTCGAAATCGCATTCGAGCACGCCTTCGCCACGGGTCAGCGCCGGAAGCTCTTGCTGCAATTCGTGTACCCGGGCAGCCGGTATCTCACCCTCAAGCAAGTACGATGTCTCCCGTAGTTCCTGGCTTTGCGGTACGGCGCGCAGCCGCACCAGCGTGGGCATCGCCGTCCCGAATGTGTCCGCCGGGATCTCGAGGTGGAAGCGGTGCATCGGTTCGTACACCCTGGTTCCGGCTCGTTTCAACGCGCCCATCAAGATGAGCGGTGTCAGGTTGCGGAAATCCTCCCCGGTACTCGACATGCTCTTGCTGAAACCCTGATGAGCATGGCTCTGCCGCGGCGCGTACCCGGAATGCGTCATCGTGACCGTGCAGTCCGTTACCTCCCATCCATGGAGTCCTTGACGCAGCGTCTCTTTCACGGTGTCCTCGACGGCCTTGAAGAAGGCGTGCGGCATCGTTCCGAGAACCTCGCTTGCCAGCCGGAATTCGGCGCCCGTGTTGTCAGGGGCAGGTTCGATGCGCAGCCCGACCGTTGCGAGGAACGGGTTGGAGTCTGCGTAGATGAATTCGACAGCCTCGCCGGGGCTGATGGGCCGTTCGACGCAGATGGTCGTCGTCTCGCGGAATGAGACTTCGAGGCCGAAGTCGTTCGCCAGCGTCGCCTGGATAACCTCCTTCTGAACCTCGCCGTATAGGGAGACGAATAGTTCCTGACGTGCGTCGTCCTGGCGAACGTCGATCAGGGGGTCCTGCTCGGCGAGCTGGGTGAGCGCGGTAAACACTACGCCTTTGTCTTCGCGGTGATCCGGAACGACGATAGTCTCCAGCGTCGGCGGGGCGAAATAGTGGTCCGCCGAGTTCGTTCGCGCTTTGCCGAGGGTGTCCCCGACGCGGATTCCGTCCAGACCTTGCAGCTTCCCGATACGGCCCGCCTCCACGGACGTGCTCTGGATGGTGGAACCGCGCTCGAAGACGCTGATCGCGGTGACCTTCCCTTCGCTGTCCTCGCCGAGTTGCAGCCGGTCCCGAACCCGCACCGTCCCCGAGAACATGCGGACGTACGAGATCTTCTCCCCCGCCGGACCGCGCTCGATCTTGAATACCGTGCCCGAAACCGGTCCATCCCCATCGCCTTCGGCGGCGGGCAACATTTCCGTGATGCCGGAGATCAGGGGCTCAAGCCCCGCGCCAGTGACCGCCGACCCGAAGTACACCGGATACACCAGCGCCCGTCCGGTCTGCGCCGCAAGCTCGCGGCGGATTCGGTTGTACGAGATCGTGGTTTCATCGTCCACGTATGCGGCGAGAAACTGATCGTCGTGGTCGGCGAGTACATCCACCATCCCCGAAACAAACCCGGAGTCACCCGCGTCGAATGGTGTGAAATCGGTGCTGCGAGTGCCAGGCCGGATGGCCGCTCCCATCGGGATGATAGCGGCGGTTAGTTTTTCGGAGATGCTGTGGAGCAGACCCTCGTACTGCGCGCCGGGGCGGTCGATCTTGTTCACGAATATGAGGGTTGGGATGCGCAGACGCTGAAGCGTCCGCATCAGGATGCGGGTCTGCGCCTGCACGCCCTCTACAGCCGAGATCACGAGCACCACGCCATCGAGGGCGCCAAGCACACGCTCGACCTCGGCTATGAAGTCAGGGTGGCCCGGAGTGTCGATCAGGTTGGTCGTAACGTCGTCCATGACGAACGACACCACGGCGGATTTGATGGTTATGCCGCGTTGCTGTTCCAGCGGCAGCGAATCGGTCTGGGTACTTCCGTCATCGACGCGACCGATCTCGTCGATGACACCGGCGGCGTGGAGCAGCCGCTCGGTCAGGCTCGTCTTACCGGCGTCTACATGCGCCAGAATCCCCAGGTTCAAAGTTTTCACAAAGCGTCATGTCCTCAAGATAGATGGAAATATTCCCCTGAATAGACATGTACGCTGGGCGCATCTTCTTCTCCCTGGTCAGACTTCTGTTGCCGGAGACAGTTTAGCAGCAGGCCGCCCCCGCGGGTAATGGATTCAGTTGATAGGTTGGCGGATCAGGCAGAACTGGCGGGTTCGCCCACGTACTCGTGCCAGGGCGTGAGGATTTCGCATCCATCCGCAGTCACTGCGATGGAGTGCTCGTACTGGGCGGAGAGATTCCCGTCTTCGGTGACGATGGTCCAGCCGTCCTTCATCAACCTGATATCGGGCGAGCCAGCGTTGATCATCGGTTCGATGGTGAACGTCATCCCCTCGCGCAGGCGCATCCCGCGCCCCCGCTGCCCGAAGTGGTTTATGTGAGGCTCCTCGTGCAGATCGCGGCCGACGCCGTGCCCGCCAAGCTCCCGCACGACCCCGTATCCATGACTTTCGGCGAGCTCCTGGATCGCCGCCCCGACGTCCCCGAAACGATTCCCAGGACGCACCTCGGCCACAGCAGCCTCCAGGCACTCCTTCGACACTTCAAGGAGCTTCGCAGTCTCAGGAGAAACCTTGCCGACCGGGAACGTATAACAGGTGTCGCCGACCCATCCGCCCAGAATGGCCCCGATGTCCACGCCGACTATGTCACCTTCGCGCAGCTTCCGCCGGCCCGGTATGCCGTGGACGATCTCCTCGTTCACAGCCGTGCAGATGGTGGCAGGGAACGGCGGCACGGATGGGTTTGGCTGGTAGCCTTTGTAGACGGTCTGTGCGCCTTCGGCGACTATGAATTCTTCGACCAGACGGTCAAGCTCGCCGAGCCTGACTCCTGGACTGATGTGAGGTTGGATCATGCCGAGCGTGCGGGCGACGAGGTCTCCCGCACGCCGCATGGACTCTATCTCGCTCTTGCTGCGAAGTACGATCATGGATATCTGGGATCAAGGTAGCACATCCGCCCGGCGCCAGAAGCCAGGTGCCGTATGAAATGCTAACGTGTTCGGCTGGGTATATGTGTGGGGCAGTGGGGAATTCAGAAGGAAAGGAGCGGCAGAGATGGCGGAGCACAGGACCTCAAAAGGGCCGATGGCCTATCGGGATCGGGGTGAAGGCGCGAAGGACCCCATCGTCCTGCTACACGCCTTCCCATTGAATAGCCGGATGTGGGAACCACAAGTGGAAGCGCTCTCGGAAGAACGTCGGATCGTGACCCCCGATTATCCCGGCTTCGGCAGGTCGCCCCGCACGCCAGCCCAGCCTGACGTCCGCTACTACGCCGAAGGAGTACGCGCCCTCATCGACCGCCTCGGCCTGGAGCGCGTGGTGCTCGGCGGCCTCTCGATGGGCGGCTACTTAGCCTTCGCGTGCCTCAGGCTCTTCCCCGAGCGGATATCCGGCCTCGTGCTCGCCAACACCCGCCCCGACGTGGACTCGGAAGAGATGCGCGAAGGCCGCAAGGAGATGGCGCATCGCGTCTCCAGGGAAGGAGTGGCGATCCTGACCGAAATGATGATGCCCCGCCTCCTCGCTGAACAGACGCTGAGAAACGAGCCGGAGATCGTGGAGAGTGTAAAGGGCATGATCCTGGAGTGTTCCCCTGACGGCGTGGTCGCGGCCCTCGGGGCGATGCGGGATCGCCCGGATTCCATCCCGCTACTGAAAGAGATCCCGGTCCCCACCCTCGTCATCGGCGGCGAAGATGACGCGGTCTCCACCCCCGAAGTCATGGGCGAGATGGCAGATGAGATTCCTGGCGCCAGCCACGTCACCCTCGCTGGCGCGGGCCACCTCTCTAACCTGGAAGATCCGCAGCGGTTCAACGAAGCCATGGAAGATTTTCTGGCCGATCTGTAGTCAGTCCTGACTGGTTACTCTGGCCTCGATATTTCGAGTAGAATTCCTGTCTGTGACCACGGTATTGCACATCTCGGACCTCCATTTCGGCCGCCCAGCGGTCTCGGAAAGGCTGGAGGCCCTGAAGGTATTTATCTCGGAGATGGCACCAGACGCGGTGGCGGTCTCGGGCGACCTGACCCAGCGTTGCACGAACGCCGAGTTCGCCAGGGCACGCGGTTATCTGGACAAGATCAAAACGATCTCCCCATACATAGTCGTCCCTGGAAACCACGACATCCGCTGGCTCGGGGCCGTGGCGCGCAACCTTGGCTTCGCGAGCACGCTTCGCCGCAAGGCCCACGATTTCAAGTACTCCCGCTATACACGGTACATTTCGCGGGACCTGACGCCCTCGCTGGAGGTTCCCGGCGCCGTGATAGCCGGGCTGAACACGGCCCATGGAATTACCAGGGGTTCCTTCACCACGCGTCTAAAGGATCTCGGGGTCATAGGCCACGTCCGCCACAGGGACATCGAGCGCGTCAGGGAAGCATTCTCGCGCGCCGCCCCCGACGCCGCCCGCATCGTCATGATCCACCACAACCCGGTGCGGGGTGAGATCTCACGCCGCCACGGTCTCGCCAACACCAGCCAGGCCCTCCACGCCTTCTCGAACCTGGGGGCCGAGTTGATCCTCTGCGGCCACGATCATCAGGAAGCAGTCCACGCCGTAGAGGAGACCGAACCCGGCCTCGTGGTCTCGACTGCGGGCACGATCTCCAACCGCCTGCGCCCCGGACGCGCCTCCAGCTTCAACCTCGTGGATATAGATCAGCACAACCTCCGCATAACAACCTATCTCTGGCGCGATCCTGAAGGTTTCTTCCCCTCAGGCGAGCGCTCTTTTCGCAGGAAAGTGGCGACCGAAGCCTAGTCCTTCCCCGCTCCATATCGACGGGTATAATCTGCGCGACACCGCCCCCGGAAGAAGGAGCCACACCCCACATGTGGAGCAGACTGACCCGCGGCGGCGACGGCCTACCCCGCGAGAAGGTTGACGCCATCGTCCGCCTCATAGACCAGTATCTCTCCGAAGAAGCAACCCTGCGCAACCTCCAGTCAGACAAACAAACCATCCACCCCCGCGACCTCCCGCCAGACAAACGCGAAGCCCTCATCGAAGATATCTTCGAGATCCTCAAGGACGAACGCAAGAGATAACCCAGGGAAAATCCACCTCTCACATCCCCGAACCCAACTCTTCTTGTATAGGGCAGGGGGGTATGCTAGGATAGCGTCCGCAGGCTAGTGGAGGCGGACGTATTGGTGGATATTCAGTTCGAACGCATAGAACTTCCGATCTCCGGGATGACCTGTGCGGCGTGCGCCCGGCGCGTCGAGAAATCCCTCTCAGGCGTGGATGGCGTCGCATCCGCAAACGTGAACTTCGCGACGGAGAAAGCTGCCGTTGAATACGACCCGGCTTCAACAAAAGCGGATGATCTGGCCAGGGTCGTCGAAGGCGCAGGGTACGGCGTCGAGACGCGGAAGGCCAGCTTCGGTGTAACCGGGATGACCTGCGCGGGCTGCGTGGGACGGGTCGAGAGGGCGCTCGGGGACGTGCCGGGCACGCTGAAAGTCAACGTCAACCTCGCCACGGAGAAGGCCGCCGTCGAGTACGTATCTGGTACTTTGGTAATGAAGGATTTCGAGGCAGCCGTGGAGGGTGCGGGATACGGTGTGGCCCAGACCGGGGAGGAAGGCGAAGCATCTGAGGATGCACGCGAGCGGGAGTACGCTGGTCTTAGGCGGGATCTCCTGGTGTCGGCGGCGCTTACGGCCCTGATCGTCATCGGGAGCCTGCCGCATATGCTCGGCTTCATGGTCCCCGTGCCCGTGACGTGGCTGAACCTCGGGCTGCTCATCCTCGCGACGCCTGTGCAGTTCTGGGCCGGACGGCGTTTCTACAGGGGGGCGTGGGGCGCACTCAAGCATGGCGCAGCCGACATGAACACCCTGGTCGTGGTCGGGACGACTACCGCTTACGTGTACAGCGCGGTGATGGCGCTCGCGCCGGGGCTGTTCGCAAGTACCGCGAACGGAAGCTCCGGCGTCTACCTCGACACGTCCGCGCTCATCATCACGCTCATACTGCTCGGGCGACTCATGGAAGGCCGCGCCCGTAGCCGCGCCAGCGACGCCATAAAGCAACTCGCTGGACTCGGCGCCAGGACAGCCCGCGTGGTGCGGAACGGTGACGAGATGGACGTGCCAGTCGAAGATGTCGAGGTCGGGGATGTGGTGGTCGTCCGGCCTGGTGAGAAGGTGCCTGTTGATGGTGTGGTTGTGTCCGGGGAGTCGGCTGTGGACGAAGCCATGATCTCGGGCGAGTCGATCCCCGTTGACAAGCGGGCTGGTGACGGGGTGATCGGGGGCGCCATCAACACCACGGGCTCCTTCAGATTCGAGACGACGAAGGTTGGCAAAGATACGGCGCTGGCCCGGATCATTGCGATGGTCGAGGAGGCACAGGGGTCCAAAGCCCCGATACAGCGGTTGGCCGACAGGATCAGCGGCGTCTTCGTGCCTGTGGTGATGGCGGTGGCGGTAGTCACCTTCATCGTGTGGCTCATCTTCGGGCCTGACCCGGCATTCACGTTCGCGCTGCTCAACTTCGTGGCTGTGCTCATAATCGCCTGCCCGTGCGCGATGGGCCTTGCGACGCCGACCTCGATCATGGTCGGCACGGGCAAAGGGGCCGAATCCGGCATCCTAATAAAAGGCGGAGAAGCCCTCGAAGCAGCCCATCGCCTCACCACCATAGTCCTCGACAAGACGGGCACACTCACGAAAGGTGAACCGGAACTGACCGACATCTTCGCCACGAACGGCCTCTCCGAAGGGGATCTTCTGCGTCTGGCGGCATCGGCCGAAAGAGGCTCCGAACATCCGCTGGGCGAGGCAATCGTCCGGGGCGCAAGAGATCACGGACTGGATCTCTCGGGGGCTGAAGGCTTCCGCGCGGTTGGCGGTAGCGGCGTCGAGGCGCGGGTTGATGGGCGCGCGGTTCTCGTCGGCACGAGCCGCTTCCTGGCGGAGTCAGGCGTGGAGGAGAACGGCCTCGCGCCGCGGGCCGGGGATCTCGCACAGTCTGGCAAGACACCGATGTTCGTCGCGGTGGACGGAGAACCGGCGGGACTCGTGGCGGTGGCGGATACGATCAGGGATGAGAGCCACGAGGCGGTCGGGCGGCTGCACCGGATGGGGTTCGAGGTCGCCATGATCACGGGCGACAACCGCCGCACCGCCGAAGCTGTCGCCGGAGAGCTTGGCATAGACCGCGTGCTCGCGGAGGTGCGTCCGGAGGACAAGGCAGCGGAAATCGGACGTTTGCAGGCAGAAGGCATGGTTGTCGGCATGGTCGGGGATGGGATCAACGACGCCCCGGCGCTGGCCCGGGCGGATGTTGGCATCGCCATCGGGACCGGCGCGGACGTGGCGATGGAAGCCGCCGACCTGACGCTCATAAGCGGCGACGTGCGCGGCGTGGCGCGGGCTGTCGAGCTCTCGAAGGCGACCGTGCGGAACATCAAGCAGAACCTGTTCTGGGCCTTCGCGTACAACGTAGCCCTGATCCCGGTCGCCGCGGGCATCCTGTATCCAATCTTCGCGGGCGGAACGGTTCCGGAGTTTCTGCGCCCGTTCCTCGGCGAGTACGGTTTTCTAAACCCGGTGCTCGCGGCTGCGGCGATGGCGCTCTCGTCTGTGACGGTCGTTGGCAACGCGCTCAGGTTGAGGCGAAAGGAGATCCGGTAGTGGAAGAACAAATACAGCAGACCGCGCACGGCTACATCGAAGCGGGCGACAAGGAGAAGCTGAGGCATCGCCTGAGCCGCATCGAAGGCCAGGTGCGGGGTGTGAAGCGCATGGTGGACGAGGAGGCGTACTGCGTTGACGTGCTCACCCAGATCTCAAGCGTCGTCTCAGCCCTGGAGAAGGTAGGATCTCTCGTCCTCAAGGACCACGTCCAGCACTGCGTGCGCGAGTCTATCGAGCACGGCGGCAGCGACGCCGACGAGAAGATCGAAGAGTTGGTGTCAGCCGTCGAACGTTTTCTGAAGGTCTGAGGGGAGAGAACATGACCGAAACAAACCTGAACGTGCCTGACATGAGCTGCGCCCACTGCAAAGCCGCCGTGGAAAGCTCCCTGAACGCCATCGGAGGCGTCGAACGCTCGAACGCGAATTTCGAGAATGGCGTCGTCGGCGTTTCTTACGACGAGGCGCGAGTGAAGCCCGAAGACCTCGAACGCGCCATACAGTCCGCAGGCTATACGGTAGCTTCCTGACGAGAGGCAAAGTGATCCCTCTCCCGCTGACACCAGGCAGGCTTCCGGCCATCATCCTCGTGGTGGCCTTCCTCGCCTGCCACGGCCTCTTCGGGGCCGCGCACCAGGCTTCCATGCCCGCCCACGGGGCGCACGGCGGCCACATGCCCGCGCCCTTGCAGATAAACGGTATGGATGGAGGCCATGACAGCCATCAGGCCAGCCACCACGAAGCCGGACACCTCGCGAGTGGCACTGCGTACAACGCCGTACTGTTCACGGTTCTCCTGGGGATGGCTCTCTGGCTGCTGCGCGGCTTCCGGCCGTGGGGCATGGCGGGCGTTTCAGTATTCGCAGATCATGATCTCCGCATCTTCCCCGTCCGGCTCCATCCCCTGCGGGGACCGACGCTCCCCGCTTTACAGGTACTCAGGCTCTGATCCTCTCTGGAACCGAGAGCTAGATTTCGACTCCAGAGAAAGGAACGAACATGAAGAAGTACGGCAGGTTTGCCTTTGCCGCGTTGCTCCTTGCGTTCACGCTGACGCTGGCCTCTTGCGGGGCTTCCGAGGAACCCGGCGGCTCAGGCGAAGGCATGAAAGGCATGGACCACGAAGAGATGAAACACGGCGACAAGTCCGGCGGCATGAAGGGCATGGACCACGGCTCCGGGACGTCCGCGAAAGATGGCGAGTATTCCGACAAAGCGTTCATAGACGGCATGGTAGTTCACCATCAGGGCGCGGTGGATATGGCTCAGGTCGCGCTGAATAACGCCGAGCACGAAGAGATCTCCAACCTCTCCAAAAACATCATCTCCACCCAGAAGGCCGAGATCAAAATGCTGAAGTCCATCAAACAGAAGGAGTTCGGTACTTCCAGAATTCCCATGCACATGGGTCAGGAGCAGATGGATAGCATGGGCATGATGATGGAGCCGGGCAAGCTCGCGGACAGGAAGCCGTTCGACAGGGCATTTATAGACGCTATGATCCCGCACCACCAGTCGGCCATCGAGATGTCCCGAACCGCCTCCGAACACAGCGACAACCCAGACATCAAGAAGCTCGCAGACGACATCATCTCCGCGCAAGCACGCGAGATCGAACAGATGAAATCCTGGCGGAACGAATGGTACCCGGAAGGCTAGAAAATCCGAAGCCGTTTCAGAGGCAACCGAATTCTGAAAAGGAGTAGTTATGGCTTCAAACACATCTTCGTTGAACAGGACGGCGTTAAGCGCGACGGTGCATTGCCTGACGGGGTGTGCTATCGGTGAGGTGCTCGGGATGGTGATAGGGATGGCGCTCGGGTGGGGCAACTTCGCCACCATCGTGCTGGCGATCGTGCTGGCTTTCTTCTTCGGGTATTCGCTGACTTCCCTCCCGCTTCTGAGATCCGGCATGGCCCTCTCGACGGTGTTGCCGCTCGCGTTCGCCTCGGACACGTTCTCCATAGCGGTCATGGAGGTCGTGGACAACCTGATCATGGTCTTCATCCCGGGCGCGATGCACGCTGGGCTGGGAGATATTCTCTTCTGGGGGAGCCTGGTGTTCGCGCTGGCGGTCGCCTTCGTGGCGGCTTTCCCCGTGAACCGCTACCTCATCGCCCGCGGCAAAGGACACGCCGTAGTCCACCAGCATCACGGACACTGAGGGGTCCGGGGTTATCCCGGCCTGCAGGCGGAGATGCGCTCGACGATACCCAGCTTGGAGCGTTCGATGACTTCAACCTCGAAGCCGTGCCCGCGCACGTAGTCCAATGGCTCACGCGTCAGGTGATCGGCCTGAAAGCGGATCGAAAGCGGTTCGAGCGCCCGCTGAAGCGCGCGCACGGGGCGTAGCGGGCTACGGACGTGTTCCAGTAGCAAGAGCCGCCCGCCGGGACGGAGAACCCGGCGGGCTTCTGCCAGGGCCAGGGCTGGATCGGGTATAGTGCAGAGCGCGAGCGTGAAGAC
>JACDAR010000322.1 GCA_013695335.1 Rubrobacter sp. | reverse complement strand
TCCAGGATCTCTCCCTGTTGCACGCCGATCCCGGCTTCCCTGCGGTGCTCGGCGACCGGGTTACGATAGGGCACAGGGTCATCGTGCATGGGGCGACAGTCGAGCACGACGTGCTAATCGGGATGGGTGCGATCTTGCTAAACGGATCTCACATCGGCTCCGGTTCCGTGGTCGCCGCCGGGGCGGTGGTGACGCCGGGTACGGAAGTACCCGAGAGCTCGCTGGTGGCTGGTTTGCCTGGTAAGGTGATCCGTGAGGTGCGCGACTCGGATCGCGAGATGATCGAGCACGCATACAACAGCTACTTGAAGAAGTCAGGCGTTCACCGTGAAGCCGAGCCCCTGACCCTGGAAGACGTGAGCCGGTGAGCGGCGGCCCACTAGCCGGAACGACGGTAGTTGACCTCACCCGCGCCCTCGCCGGGCCATACGCCACCCTGATGCTCGCTGACGCCGGGGCGGATGTGATCAAAGTCGAGCGTCCTGGCAAGGGGGATGACACTCGCGGCTGGGGACCGCCTTTCGTCGGTGAACCAGGCGCAGAGGAATCCACTTACTTCCTCTCCGTGAACCGAAGCAAGAAATCCGTTGTCCTCGACTTCAAGGACGAGGACGACCTGGAAAAGCTGAAGCGACTCATCCGGCGGGCAGACGTGCTCGTGGAGAACTTCAGGCCGGGCGTGATGGAGCGTATGGGCCTCGGACGGGATGAGCTCGAAGAGATGAACCCGCGT
Source organism: Rubrobacter sp. (assembly GCA_013695335.1). Taxonomy (GTDB): domain Bacteria; phylum Actinomycetota; class Rubrobacteria; order Rubrobacterales; family Rubrobacteraceae; genus JACDGB01. The sequence continues at coordinate 1,758 of JACDAR010000322.1, read as the reverse complement.
CTCGTGTACCTCTCGATCTCGGGTTTCGGGGAGGGCGGCCCGGACGGGCATCGTCCCGGTTTCGACCAGATCGCACAGGGCGAGGGCGGCCTGATGAGCTTCACCGGCCCCGTTGGCGGCCCGCCAACCAAAGTTGGCGTCCCCATAGCGGACATGCTCTCCGGCATGTTCGGCGCTTTCGGTGTCGCCGCCGCGCTCGCCGAGCGGGAAAAGAGCGGCAGGGGCCAGAAGGTCACATCCTCGTTGCTCGGCAGCATCGTCGGCATCCAGGCTTTCCAGGGCACCAGGTGGCTGATCGCCGGAGAGGTTCCCGAGCCCGAAGGCAACCGTCATCCGACCATCGCGCCGTATGGAGCTTACAAATGCGCGGACGGTGAGATCAACATAGCCGTGGGATCTGAGGGACTCTGGCGACGCTTCGCCCCGCTGGTGAGCATGGACCCGGACGACGAACGCTTTTCGGACAACGGCAAACGCCGGGCTAACGTGGACGAACTGGAAGCGGAGATCACCTCAGCTTTCAAATCCGCGTCTGTGGACGAGTGGGTGGAGCGTCTGGGTGAAGCGGGCGTGCCAGCGGGCCGGGTGAAGACGCTTGATGAGGTGTACGAATCCCCGCAAATAGAGCACCTCGGCCTCGTGGACACGGTGGGGCATCCGACGCTTGGGGAGATACGGTTGCCGGGGAGCCCTGTTCGCTACGGACGTTCTGGAAAGCGAGACCCGGAGCCTCCGCCCACCCTCGGGCAGCACACAGGCGAAGTCTTCGGGGCGCCGGACGGCTGACGATATGGGCAGTTCCTCGCCCGCCTAGCCTGACCGCCGGTAACGGATCGTCGCCATGCAGACGACCACGCCGACGATGCCAGCAGGGAACAGAATCGCCATCGGCCACCAAAGGAACTTTGCTGACCCCCCGACGACGGCGCCCGCCCCGTAGGCGAGCCACACGTCCGCGGGAAGCAGCAGGCCGCGCGCCGAAGGTGGCTCTGGTTCGGGTTGATCCTGGTTCTCGACAGGGGTCTTGCGGATCGTGCGCAGCCAGTCTATCGCCATCTCCGTGAGGTTGGTAAGGGTGCCTGTGATGTACGTGGTAGCCACGCCGGGCACGCCCAGCCGCCGGACGGCGCTGCTCTGGATGCCCATAGCCAGGGCTGACAGTGAGATCAGCAGAAAAACCACACCGCCCGAAAGTATGGAACCGTTGGCGAGCCACACGCCCGCGAAGGCGGCCAGGGCGGCAAGCTCTATGGCGAGGGCCGCCGTGACGCGCCCCGGCCAGACGACGCTCTCCTGTTTGCGACCGACAGCGAGCGCGCCAACCGCCACGCCACAGATGAACCCGGCAAGGGCTGTCCCCGCGTGCAGAACCGCCTCGCTGTCAGCCTGCCCAATGGCTATCCCGAGCAGCACGGTATTTCCAGTCATGTTCGCGACGAACACCTCATCGAACCCAAGAAAACCGGCGGCGTCCACGCACCCGGCGGCAAGCGACAGCATCACGAGCAGTACGTTTCTCCACGTATCCGGCGCTGGCAAGCAAGTCCTTTCGTCGTGCGCCCCGTCATGGGGATGCAATGTCCCTGGTATTCTGCCCGCCGTCGCCGCCAGGCAAGCGCGGACATCCGCTGCGGGTATTGAACCTACCGTAGCGAGAAACGACCGGTGCTCGAAATACTCACGTTCGCCTGTATCGTTGCGTGGTAGATTTCCGGCATGTTCGGAAAAGCGGACAAAACCCCCGGGCAGCGCGAGAAG
>JACDAR010000313.1 GCA_013695335.1 Rubrobacter sp. | reverse complement strand
ATGATCGGTCTTCTTCCACTCTTCGCAATGTGTGACCGGGCCGACATCGGGGGTCTTTCAACCCCTGCCCATCGCCAGAGCCGTCTACCCACGGTCTTCGTCTACGACGGATATCCTGGTGGCGTGGGCATCTCCCGGCGGGGCTTCGACGAATTCGAGGCGCTCGCCCGCGACACCCTGGGCGTAATCACCCGCTGCCCGTGTGAACGAGGTTGCCCGGCGTGCATCCAATCTCCCAAGTGCGGAAACTGGAACGAACCACTCAGCAAAGACGGCGCGGTCTCGTTCCTGCGCTATCTGCTTGGACAGACGAGTGGCTATCCGACCGTCGGCTGATGCCTGTTGGGAACATAGGTTGGTGATTGTAGATTTCAGGTATCCATGCGCCTGTGCCGAAAGGAAATGCCATGACCGACAGACCTGAGCTGGAGATACTGCCGTTCGAGTCGGCCGAGACGTGGGAGGTATGGTTAGACGTGAACCATACCTCGACAGATGGGTTGTGGATCAAATTCGCCAAGAAGAGTTCTGGCATAGCGACCGTTACATACGCAGAGGCTCTTGACATTGCTCTCTGCTACGGCTGGATCGACGGTCAGACTCGAAAGTTCGACGACGAGTACTACCTTCAGCGGTTCACGCCGCGCAGGAAGCGGAGCAAGTGGTCGAAGATCAACCGCGAGAAGGTCGCGAAGCTCATCGAGGCGGGAAGGATGAAGCCTGCGGGCTTGTGGGAGATAGAGCGCGCCAAAGCAGACGGACGTTGGGATGCAGCCTACGATTCGCCCAGCACGGCCACGGTCCCTGACGATCTGCAGCGAAGGTTCGACGAGAATCCCGAAGCGTCGGAGTTCTTCGCCACGCTCGACAGCAGGAACAGGTATGCGATCCTGTACCAGATCCAGGATGCTAAAAAGCCCGAAACCCGCGCCCGCCGCATCGAAAAGTTCGTGGCGATGCTGAACAGGCGCGAGAAACCGCACCCATGATGGCCGTTCGGATATCGCGCTATACGTACGTACAGTCGGGCTGCTACACGCTTCTTTAGCGCGGCTGTTATTCTGACGACGAAATGGAGGATGGTCCGAGACAACAGACTTGGTACTCTGCTAATAAGCAGATCGAACGCTTCCAGTACAGCATGATGAGCAATACTAGGTGGCGGGCGTTTTTCATAGCTGTCGCGGCAGCGAACCTCGGGATCAGCAGATCCGAGTGGCGATTGGTAGATGACGAACGAGTCATGTTGATCCACGGAATGCCGCAAGGATTTGATCTCTGCGAGACTCATTTTGCCGACGGTCTATTGCAGCCTTTCAGCTACAAGTACATAAGGTCGATCTTTGTACCGTGTAACTACAAACCATATCTCAACATCGGGCTGGTGCGCAAGCAGGATGTGGATGAACTGGTCGAAGCGTTGGAATGCACGGGCAAGAAGTTTCCGTATGAAGTGGACGAGCATGGGTTCACGATCTACGGGTACAAGTGAGCGACCTGCACCGCCCTGTCTCTATCTCCGTGATCGGGGCTGGCGACGCCTCCAGTTAAGAGTACGAGCTTGCCCGCGAGGTTGGACGGCTCGTCGCGGAGCGTGGTGGGATCGTCGTCTGCGGCGGGCTTTCCGGTGTGATGGAGGCTGCGGCCCGCGGGGTGAAAGAGGCCAGTGGCGTTACCATCGGCATATTGCCGGACGAGGACAGGGGAAGGGCGAACGAGTACCTGACGTATTCCATCGCTACGGGCGCGGGGCAGGCGAGGAACCTGGCTGTGGTGTGTTCTGGGGCTGTGATCGTCGCGGTTGGCGGCGAGTATGGGACGCTCTCGGAGGTTGGGCTCGCCCTCAAAGTCGGGCGGCCCGTGATCTCGCTCGGAAGCTGGGATCTTGGGGAGCACGTAACAGTGGTCTCGACGCCGGATGAGGCTATCATGGCGGCGTTTGTGGCCCTGCTATGAGTTTTCAGATTTCGACTCTTGGGCCTTCGAAGGGCCGGTACGGATATCCGTGGTGCGGCGCCACTCCAGGTTGCCTGCGCGGTCTATGGCCCAGTAAGTGACTACGTCCCCGGTTTTGACGTGCAGGGGACCATTGTAGATGCGTGGGCCTGAGTCGTTGATCCAGTAGTAGATCACACCGACCCCCGAGGAAGGCGCTACGTCTTCTGAAACGGGATCGTCGGTTGCCGTCAGGACGAGGAGTGGGCCATTCCCATCCGAAGGTTCTTGCAGGTAAGCCTCCGTATGTGGTTGCGTGGTGTCGCCCGCCGCGGGGCCAGCAACCGTGGCTTCGGGCATCCAGCTTTCCTCGTATGAGCCATCGGCGTCTCGGTCTATCTTCAGGCGCAGGCGGTCGAGAGGTTCTCCTGGTGAGATCTGGATTTTGAGCCGCGTTCCCGGTTCGGTGGTCCTGTATGGAACGTAGAAATACGCCTTGCCGTCAAGCATGTCTGTGGAATCGTAGGTCTGTACTCGGATGATGCGGGGTTCGGCGCCGACTTGATCCACCTCGACCGCGTAGTCTAGCCCGCTGGAGAGGGCGAACCCCTGGGCCAGGCCTGGCTGAACCACCCGTTCCTTGTAGTAGCTCGTCGGGGATTTCGACACGGACTCGCTGCCGTAGTAGGCGATGTGATTCTTTCCTTGCCTGTCCTTCGCGGGCTCGGATTTGATGCTCAACGTTTCACCTTCGCCGTCGCTGGCGAAGCCCTCGACCCCCCTTGGCCTGTCCTTCGGGTCAGCGCTCACGAAATAGACTATCGCCCCGGATTCGGCGCCTGGGGGTACGTCCGAATAGGAACCTTCTCTCAGGTTTTTGACCTGACCCTGATCCGGATTCCCATCCATGAGCGCCGCCGCCCCGATGACGCCTGGCGGTACGTCCTCCGATGCTTCAGGCTCCGGGAAGTAATAGGAGGTATAGGGGGCAGGCAGGTCGAAGGCATCCTGCAGCGCCTTGAAGACGAAATAGATGCCTACGCCCATGAGGGCTATGGAGAGTATCGTCGGGATGAGAACGGCGATAACAGCCCGCGCGGTCGAGATGCCGTGTACCCTGCGAAGGCCGGTCGTGTAGAGATACCAGCTATACAGAATGGCAACCAGGCCGACTAAAGGAATCCAGACCACGAGAACTGCTGCGCCCACCGAGTAGCACGAGACGCGCAGCGTGGCGAGCAGACCCCGCTGGTTACGCCCAGCGACCACTCGTATGAAGAGATGCTGTATGGCGACGCCTGCGAAGAAAAAGCCGAC
>JACDAR010000282.1 GCA_013695335.1 Rubrobacter sp. | reverse complement strand
CCGCCGGTCGAAGGACCGGTCCCGACCTCCCGGATCAGGTTTTCCTTCTTTAGTTCGCTTACGATCTCCATGACCGCAGGGATGCTCAAACCGCTCACCCGCGACAACTCAGCCCGCGATACCCTCTCCCTGGCGCGCGCCAGATCCAGGACCAGAGCCCGGTTGTGACGCCGCAGATGCCGCGCCGCCCTTCCCCCAGTCTGAAACTCCTGTTGATGATTCATAATCATAAGTTTACCCTTCATGGGTTTACTAATACATATTAAGTAACTGCCACAATATAAACGCAAATTTCGCCTGCGTCAAGGTTAAACAGTCTTGTCTTGCAGTGGATTACCCGAAACTTTGCTCGTGTAGTTTAGAAACTACGTGCAAAGTATTGCTATCCAGGGTCTTTAATGGCATCTTGATCTTCGAGGCGAACATCCTTCAGGGACGCCGGTGTTTGCGCGCCCGCGCAGAACGCAGCGACCTTCATTTCCTGGTGAAAACGGTCAAGCCAGCGGCAAACTGCGTCTGCGGATTGCGTGGCCGGCTGGAGCAGCGGGAGCGCGGCGCCCGCAAAGTCCGCCCCGAGCGCGAGGGCTTTGACGGCGTCAACTCCCGTGCGAACGCCGCCGGAGCCGAGCACGAACTTGTCCGGGCATGCCTCCCGCGTCCCGACAATGCTTCTGGCTGTCGGGGTGCCGAACTCATCGAAGGCGTCGAGGTCGTCCCGCCCCCAGGCGATCTTCTCTACCTCCAGCCAGGACGTACCGCCAGCCCCGCCAACGTCAACGCCCCAGATAGGTAAATCCCCCAACTTCCCTGCCGTGTTTCGGTCAATACCGAATCCGACTTCCTTGACCATGACTGGCACAGACAGTTGCCCGGCGATCATCCGCATCTTCTCGATGATGCCTGACCAGTCCGTGTCGCCGCCGGGCTGGGCGACTTCCTGCAGCGCGTTGACGTGCAGGCACAGGCCGTCGGCCTCCACGGCTTGCACGAGGCGCTCGCACTCCTCGACACCGCACCCGAGGTTGAGCTGGGCGGCTCCCAGGTTCGCCCACAACGGCACGTCAGGGCAGAGATTCCTGACGCGGAAGGTGTCGGCGGCGGTGGGATCCTCCAGAATGACGCGCATGGAGCCGAGCCCGAGGGCAACGCCGCGTTCCTGGGCGGCCATCGCCAGGTTGCGGTTTATGGTCTTCGATAGCGAAGCCCCGCCGGTCATGCTCAGGATCATGAACGGCATCGAGAGCCGTTTGCCAAGCATCACACACGACAGGTCCACGTCCGAGAGGTCTATCTCAGGCAGCGAAACATACGGTAGCCTGATCCGCTCGAAGCCCGTGGAAATGACGGGATGCCTCACATCTTCCTCAAGGCAGACCCGGACGTGCTCCCGCTTGCGCTGTACCAGGCTATCCGCGCGGTTGCCCGTTTCCGCGCCTTCTCCGGGTGAGTCGCCGGGTGGGCTCAAGAGATCCTTTCTTCGATGGCTGACAGCTTCATCTTCTCGTTTTCGGCGCATCCGGGACGGGAACACCGTTCATACCGAGGAGCAGGTCGCGCACGTCGGTGGCTGCGATCTGATCCCGGGCCACGCTGGAATCCGAGCAAAGCATCACAGGGCCGTCGAACGCATGGGCCGGAAGCCTGCCGTGTGGGGGCTGTTGCCTGTAGACGGGGTTATGCGGGGGAGTTTTCTTCAGCGTTGATTACACGCCTATCTCTACCACTTTGCGGGCAATATCCGTGAATTCCTGGCCTTCCACGGTATTCGAGGACAGGGAGCGGGTCGAGCCGTCGTCGAAGACTACCTGTACTGCTTCTTCACCTGGGGCGTCGGTTTTCCCGAGGTAGTTCCTGAGTACGACCACCGCGCCGGCAAGCGTTCCTACGAGCAGCAAGCCACGAAACAGCTTCTTCATTACTGTCTCTCCCCTTCGATGGCCTTTTCTATCCCTTTTCTCGCGTTGCGCATGTCGTATAGGACGAGGCCGCTGCGGGCTTCGAGGGCTGTGGTGGCGACCAGCGTGGAACCATCATCCAGGCCGACCATCAGGAGATGTCCAGCCTCGGTGCGAACCCTGATCTGGGCCGCCCGCTCCCGGCCATCCTCCCTGGCCGCGCGCCCGGCGAGGCCGACCAGCGCGCCAAGCATGGCCTTCACCCGATCCCGCTCCACACCAGGCCCGTGCGAGGATGACAAAAGCTCGCCTTCCCTGGAGAGCACGGCGCAAGATTCCATGTCGCCCGATAGCGCCCTGAGATCGCCGAGCAGGCGGTCCAGTTCGCCCTCCGAAGTAGCCCCCGTGTTGGCCGTGTCCTTCTCCGCCATGCGCGCCCTCCGTTTTGAAATCTGGCAACTCCTTCGCCCGGCATTATATCCGATGCTCCCCGCAGAACTTCCAGGGAAGTGGGATCACGAAAAGAGCCGCCGGGTGTTCCCCCAGCGGCCCTCTTCGATTGCAGGTTTGGTGCAGCTTGCTTCAGGC
>JACDAR010000252.1 GCA_013695335.1 Rubrobacter sp. | reverse complement strand
CTTCGGCCTCGCGCAGAATGCCTTCGACCAGGCGCAGGCTCTCTTCGCTGGTTCCGATCCCAGGCCCGACCGCGATCGCGGTCGCGCGGTCGGCGTGATCCAGGATCTGTCCCAGCGCCCCCGAGGTCATGCCGCCGTCTTCGTCCTCCGCGACACCATAGACGAGGGCTTCGGTGAGCTTGATGTCCACAGCGGGAGCCGCGCTCTCTGGCGTGGCGAGAAACACTATGCCGCACCCAGCCCGCTGCGCCCCGCAGACGGACATCACAGGAGCGCCGGTCATCGCCCGCGAGCCAGCGACCACGAGCAGTGCGCCCGCCGAATATTTGTGCGCTGGTTCTTCGATGCGCGGGATGAAGCCGCGCAGGGATCTTCTGTCTGTCCACTCGGCCTCGGGCCAGAAATCCTCGGCTTCTCGCGGGATGCCGATGTCCACAGCCAGAACCTCCCCCGCGTGCTCGCGGCCAGGTGAGATCACACACCCTATCTTCGCGGCGTGCGCGCAGACCGTGACATCAGCCCGCACAGCCTCACCCGCGACCTCACCAGCCGAGCCGTTCACGCCGGATGGCACGTCCACCGAGACCGTCGTGACTCGGGCGTTGTTGATGTTCCGGATCAAAGCCGCTTCCTTCTCCCGCACCTCGCCGGAGAAACCGGTCCCGAGCAACGCATCCACTACGAGAACGGCGCCTTCCAGCAAATCTTCCAGGCTTTCCGGGCCGTGTATCTCCATCCCGAGGTTCCGCAGCGCCGCCAGGTTCGTCGCGGAATCTCCCGCGTACTCATCCTTTGTTGCGATGACAGCCACGTCGACGCCTGCGCGGCGCAGTTCGCGGGCGATGACGAACCCGTCACCGCCGTTGTTGCCGCCGCCACACACGACGAGCGCCCGGCGCCTGCGGAGGCGGCGGCGGGGCGGGAAGAGCTTCAGTATCTCTTCGGCCATCGCGACTGCTGCGCGTTCCATGAGAACGCCGCCCGGGATGCCGAGTTCCTGGGCCGCGTTGTCTGCGCGGGACATTTCTTCGGCGGAGTAGAGTTTCATCCAGCTATCTGCTCCCGCCGGATCGTACATACGGCGACGGCGGATAGTTCGGAGTGGGTGATGGAGATGTGGATGTCCTCCCCGCGAACGCCCACGGCGTCCGCGAACTCTTTAATTTTTCCGAAGATACGCACCGTGGGGGCGCGGCGGCGCTCGCGCAAAACCTCGACGCCGTTCCATTGGATCAGGCCGCACCCCAGCGCCTTGGTCACAGCCTCCTTGGCGGCCCAGCGTCCGGCGAAGTGTCGCTCGTAGAAGCGGTATTTCTCGCAGTACGCTATCTCCGCGTCGGTGAAGAGGCGTTTGCGTATCCGGGGCGTGCGTTCGAGGGCGAACTTCATGCGTTCGCAGTCAACCACATCCACCCCGATGCCTGGCACCACGAAGCCTTCGAAGGAACTTTTCGATCTATCCATCGTATCCGTTCAAGTCGCGCACAGATCGTATGTTACTGCAAGAAACGTGATCGGCAAAAGGGCATATAGTAAGAGAATGGATAGATCCACGGACACGGTAATAATCGGGAACCCGAACTCGGGGCGAGCTGGCAGCAAGAATTACCTGGAACAGTACGCGAAAACGCTGCGCGCAGGCGGCCTCGAAGTCGAGGTCATGAACACAGAGCACCCGAACCACGCCACCGATCTGGCCACGCTGGCCGGTGATCGGCTTGTGATCGCAGCCGGCGGCGACGGAACCGTGAACGAGGTAATTAACGGCCTCTCTCCCGAGGCCACGCTGGGCATCCTGCCGCTCGGCACTGCGAACGTGCTGGCGCGGGAGTTGGGGTTGCCCCTGGATCTCAAACGCTCCTGTGAACGCATCATTGAGGGGAATACCTCCCGCATAGACCTCGGCGTCGCCGCGGACAGGGAGGGCGTCGAGCGGAAGTTCGCGTGCATGGCTGGCATAGGATTCGACGCTAGCGTGGTGCGCACCATGACACCGCGTCTGAAACGCTACCTCCGGATCCTGGCATTCCCTCTGATGGCGGTAAAGGTGCTCATGGAACAAGACATCCCTTCGGTGCACGTGATCGAAGGCGACACCACCCACGTCACCCAATTCGCCATCGTCGCCAACGGCCACTACTACGGCGGAGACTTCCGGGTCGCCGGCCCAGGCTCCCTCACGAGCGGCGAGCTGGAGGCGATCCTGGTCGAGCGCGTCAGCGTGCTCCTCCGCCCGGACATCCTTGCCCGCATCCTCGCCCGCCAACCCCTGAACCGCTCCATGCGCTCTTTCGGCGCCACGGAGATGCGCGCCCGCGCCCCCGGAGCCAACGTCCCCGTCCAGATCGACGGCGAAGTCTGGGGCCGCCTCCCGATGTCCTTCCGCATCGAACCCCAGGCCCTGCAGGTGATCCGCTGACAGGTAGTGCGATGACCTCTCCGATCTTCAGAAGCCCAGATGGCGAAGCGGAGATCATGTCGCTCTACGACGAATCCCTGTCCCGTCTCGGACCCAGAGTGGAGAAGATCACGGTTGGGACGAGCCTTGGCGACACCCACGTTCTGGCTACCGGGCCTGACGACGCTCCCCCGTTAATCGTCCTCTCGGGAGGAAACTTCCTCAACCCGACGTGCCTGGGATGGTTCCTGCCGCTCGCGGAGAACAGGCGCGTCTACTCGCCGGATATCATAGGTCAACCTGGCAAGAGCGCGCCGTCACGCCCATCCTCGAAGGGCGATGGGCATGCGCGTTGGATGGAAGAAGTGCTCGACGGACTCGGTATACAGCGGGCGCCTTTTGTGGGCATCTCGTACGGGGCGGGTGTCGCGCTGCGGACTGCGGGCCGCACTCCGGATCGCGTCTCGGGCGCCACGCTCATCTCGCCTTCAGGGTTCGTTGGAGGTTCGATCCCCAGGATGCTCCGCGAGGTCGCGCTACCGATGATCGTGTACTGGATATCCCCGAACGACGAACGGCTCCGCAAATCCACCAGCCCGCTGCTGACGGGGGAAGACGAAGACCTGATGCGCCAGATCGGGGCCGTCTATCGCCACGTAAAGCTGGATTCCGACCTGCCCCGCAAAGCCACCGCCGAAGAACTACAGGACTTCCACTCCCCGACGCTCGTTTTCGCATCCGAAAACGACATCTTCTTTCCCGGCGAAGCCGTACTCAAACGCGCCAGGGAGATCATCCCGAACCTGGTGTCAGCCGAACTCCTACGAGATTGTCGTCACATCCCCCCGCGTGAAGCCTTCATGCGCATCAACGATGCGATCGAACAATTTCTGCGGGATCACGGTCTGTAGCAACAACCGGCGCTCGGAAAGAAAACGCCTCGATTCCAGGCCCGAAGCTCGCATCTGGAGCCAGAATCAATCCGGCTGGTCTATATTGCGTGTCCTCCAGAGACCTTGATCACCTGCCCGGTAACCCAACGCGCCTGATCGCTGGTCAGGAAGGCGATCACGTCCGCGATATCTTCGGGTTGCCCGAGACGCCTCAGCGGTATCTCCGAAAGCAACTCCGACTCGGTCTCCGCTGTGATGTAGCCAGTTTGTACAGGTCCCGGCGCGACAGCGTTTACCGTGATCCCGAGCGGGCCAACTTCCATGGCCGTGCTCCGAGTATAAGCTTCGACGGCGGCCTTGCTGGCTCCGTAGGAGATCTGCCCCGCAAACACCTGCGCCGCATCGGTGCTCACGTTGACGACGCGCCCCCATTCTCCTCCGCGCTCCCGATACCGGCGAACGTACTCGGCGATCATCAAGACGCTGGCACGGACATTCACCGCGAAGTGCCTGTCGATGCTCTCCGCCGAAGTAGCAAAGATGGTGTCTGAATGCGGGGCGCAGTAAGCGGCGTTGTTGATCAGAATATCCACAGGCCCGAACGCGGCCTCAGCCCGGTCAAACAGGCTAACAATCGTGGCTGGATCGTTGAGGTCAGCCTCCCACGCCGCAGCGTAACCTCCTGAGGATTGGATCTCACCCAGCACCTCGTCAGCGGTGCTGGTCTGACAAAAATGATAAAGGGGAAGCCCCGGCTCCCGCGCCAGCCTGGCCTCCTCATCAGAAACGCCGTAGTCCCCAGGTGAAAGACGAAGATACGTGACAAAGACCTTCGCGCCCTCGGCGGCGAGGGTTCTGGCGGTCGCCGCGCCGATACCGTGGTTGCCGCCGGTAACCAGCGCCACCCGGCCGACCAGCCCCGTGTCTAGCAAGCCGGTCCCTCAGCACAGCAGAAAACCCTTCTCACCCGCGCCTCCCAACTATCTAAACAGAGCCTACTCGACAGTCACGCTCTTGGCTAGGTTGCGCGGCTTGTCCACGTTGAGGCCGCGACGCTTGGCGACGTGGTACGCGAGGAGTTGCAGCGGCACGCTCCACACTATTGGCCCGAGGAGATCCGGCGCATAGGGGACCGGCAACACGACGCGGGCCGCGCGGTGGGCGGCCTTATCGTCCTCACGGGCCACCATTATGACGTTGGCGCCGCGGGCAACGGTCTCCTCGACGTTGGAGAGTGTTTTCTCGCGCAGAAGGCCGTCCCCGAGGATGGCGACTACGGGGCAATGCTCGTCAATGAGGGCTATGGGGCC
>JACDAR010000246.1 GCA_013695335.1 Rubrobacter sp. | reverse complement strand
GTTCTGAGGTGATCTTCGGTTCTCTCACGTCGCGCTCTCCCACTCATCTCCCAATATGGCGTACATACACTCGTCGGACCATCCCCCTTCAAAGACCCAGAATCGGGTGCCGCCAGGGGGAAGACGATCCAGCTCAGGACGCCCATCGGAACAGCCGCAAGCGCCCAGATACCCAGGATCTTTGCCAGAGAGTACTGCTCGCCCTGCCTCTGGCTCGACACCCCTTGCACCGTGGATTCTCTTCCGACGCCGCCGGTTGCGCCCTGCCCTTGCGCACTCATGTTCATTCCTCCTTCCGGAATCTTCCTTCCGCCAGTGGTTATGGATTCGAGCGCACGGCGATCCGGGGAGGTCCTTTATTGGACCCGAGGTTGGGCCGTCACTCCCACTGTCCCGGTGGAGGGTTGCCGCAGGACGCTGTAGGCCATCCACGCCCCGCTTATCACCAACAGCAATGCTCCCACGAGCACCGTTGGCGGGGTGCTCTGGACGCCGAGGATCACTACCGCGTACACGATACCCAGGGGATACATGAACACGGCCCCGGCGGCCCAAAGAGCCCCAGCCCACCTGGGCAGCGTCCCCAAGCGCCAGATGGCTACGCCCAGCAGCACGTTGCCCACGAACTCGAGCACGATGACCAGCAGGGCAGTCACCATGAACAAGGTATCCGCGAAGATGGAGGGCAGCTTGTCGTACTCCTCTATGCCAGCCAGGTACGCCTGCCCCTCGTGGGGCGCGGAGAAGGTGGATACTCCCATCGCCGGCAGGAACAGGGCGGTGCCAAAAACGGTGAGGACCATTGCCACCAACCCCAGTCGTCCGGCGCGTCCGTTGGCGAGGTACGCTCCGAGGGCGAACGTCCCGAAGATCGCGAGGATGAGGCCGAGGGTGCTGCCCATCACATGACTCCACACGTAGTGGTCGGTGGTGACGTAGCGGGACCAGGCCTCGAAGCGGGTATTCGGGTCGGGTTGGGGGTTCATGCTCGACCAGAAGGTGAGCGCCCCGTAGAGGGGCAGGCCAAGCAGGCCGATACCGACCCACCTGGTGGTGTTCGCTGCGGACATTAGTGGCTCCTTTCCCTTCATCGTCTGCTCCTTATTGGAGTTAAGGGCAGACTACGGTGAGAGGTGTCCCCTGTCATGAGCCAGGCGTCCCGAACATTGTCCCGTCGTGACCGGGACACCTGATGGGACAACGAGCCACGCACCCTGCGGGCATGAAAAAGGGGCCGGACACCCGACCCCTTTCCTCTGTCTATGTCGTGTGGACTACGCGGGTATCTGGAGGACTATCTTCCCGATCCCGGTTCCCTCTTCCATGAAGTTCATGGCGGCGGTCGCCTCTTCGAGCGGGAAGGTCTCTTTGATGGCGGGATGGAGTTCGTGCTCTTCATAGAACCTGAGCATGCCTTCAAAGTCCTCGCCACTTCCCATCGCGGTGCCGAGCACGTCGAGGTGGCCTGGGCGGACGAAGAGCTTGGGCAAGACCAGTTTCTCGACAGGCCCGGCCGTCGCCCCGATGGAGATGATACGGCCGCCGGGCTTCGCTATGGAGAGCAGCGCGTCGAAGACCTCGCCGCCGATGGTATCAGCCGAGAGGTCAACGCCGCCGGTCATGCTCCTCAGCTCCCTCGACCACTTCTCCGCGTTGTAGTTGACGCCGCCCTCGGCCCCGAGTTCTTTTGCGCGTTCGATCTTCTCGTCGCTCCCGGAGGTCACGAAGACCCTGGCGCCGATAGCGGCCGCCATCTGAACGAGGAACGTCGCCACGCCGCCGCCGATACCGGGCACGACTACAGTCTCGCCTTCTTGCAAATTCCCGCGCGTCACCAACGCCCGGTAAGCTGTCAGGGCGGCGAGGGGTATCGCAGCCGCTTCTTCCTGCGAGAGGTGCGAAGGCTTCGGAAACACGTGGTCAGCCGGCACTTTGATGAACTGGGCGAACGTGCCGTCGTCCGGCAGACCGAGGATGCGGTAATCCTTGCCTGGCTTCCTCGGATCTTCACCCCAGTAGAGCGCCGGGTTGATGACTACCTCGTCGCCCTCCGAGAGATCACCGGCTCCATCTCCCCTAGCCGCGACCTCACCAGCGCCGTCAGCGCCCAGGGTTACTGGCAGGGCGTCTGGCTTCGCGCCAGGGTACATGCCTCGCGTCACGAACACGTCGCGGCGGTTGAGGGCCGCCGCCCGCAGCCGAACGACCACCTCGCCGGAACCGGGCTCCGGCTCCGGAACGTCCTCGTAGACCAGCTTCTCGGGGCTCTCTATCTCGTGCAACCGGATTGCCTTCATATTTCTCCCTCTCTCGAAAACGTCTGAAAAACCATCTTACCCGGATACTCGTGACAAAAATTTTGTCAATATGATAAAACAGTTGTCATGGAGGAGATCGGGAACGCTGCGGATGTCGAGAGGATGATGGCCGAGGTCGGTGGGAAGGTGCGCCGGGCGCGGGCCGGGCGGGGGATGACGCTGGAGGGGCTTTCGGTGGCGAGTGGGGTGTCGGTGGCGCATCTGTCGCGGCTCGAAAGCGGGCAGCGGCAGCCGTCGCTGGCGACGTTGTTGAACGTGGCGGCGGGACTCGGGGTTTCCATCTCGGAGCTCGTGGAGGAGAAGCCGAGGCCGGGGATCGTGGTGCGTGGGAGCGAGTCGCCGTTCTACGAGAAATATGGGCTGCGATTTCAGTCGCTCACGCCGGAGGCTGGTCCAGCCGGGATAGCCGCAATCCGGATCGTCTTTCCGAAAGGACTCGGCCAGCGGGAGCACCGTAGCGGCGGGGAACCGGAGTACCACCGTCACGAGGGCGAGGAGTGGCTCTACGTCATATCCGGCCGTCTGCGGCTGACGCTCGGAGAGAAAGTCGTCGAGCTGGAACCTGGGGACGCGGCGTACTTCGATGGGATGCTGCGCCACGCGTTCGACGTGATCGGTGACGAGGACGCGCACATGCTAATGGTCGCCGGGGCAGCGCATTCGCCCTCGCAACTCCATGAGCGGCACGGAATGATCAGAGCCAAAGGAGACACAGATGATGGATAAGTACTACGATGCCGTGATAGTCGGGGCAGGGACCGCTGGGTTGCAGGCGGCGCTGATGCTGGGACGTTCGAGGCGGAGAACCCTCGTGCTCGACGGCGGGGCTCCGAGAAACGCACCAGCGGAACATGCCCACGGCCTCTTCACGAGGGACGGCGCCCCACCCGGTGAGCTCCTTCAGCTCGGGAAGCGTGATCTCGAAGCGTACCCGAGCGTCGAGGTGCGTGAAGGGCTCGTTACCGGAGCGTCCGGCGCGGACGGCGACTTCGAGGTGGCGCTGGATGGTGGAGAGACCGTGGGGGCGCGGAAGCTTTTGATCTCCTCGGGAGTGGTTGATGTGATGCCTGATGTGCCTGGGTTCGCGGAGGCGTGGGGGAGGGGCATCCACCATTGCCCGTACTGCCACGGCTGGGAGGTTCGTGACAGGCCGCTCGCCGTCCTCGCTGATGGGCCGATGATAATGCATCGCGTCACGCTCATCAGAAACCTGAGCCGTGACCTTGTCATGCTAACGGATGGCTCGGAGATATCCGACGAAGACCGGGAGAAGCTCGAAATCCTCGGCGTGCCGCTCCACGAACAGAAAATATCCCGCATCGAGGGCGACGCGGAGGCCGGGCGGCTCACGGGCATCGTCTTCGAGGACGGGGAGGCGCTCGCGCGGGAAGCGCTCTTCGCCAATCCGCCGCAGCGTCAGCGGTCTGAGCTTGCGGAGATGCTCGGGTGTGAGATCGAGTACGTAGAGATGGCGAAGTCGTATGTGATCTCCACCAACCCCATGACCCAGGAGACGACCGTGAAGGGCGTCTTTGCCGCCGGAGACGCCGGGCGTCCGATGCAGTCCCTCCCGACTGCCGCCTACTCCGGGGCCAACGCCGGAGCCTTCATGAACTACGCGCTCGCCTCGGACGACGTGGCTCTAGAACTTGCGACCTCCATCGCCTCGTAGCCGAAGATATAGCCGCCCGGAAGCCGTAACCCCCGGGCGGCTCTCTGTTAACCGACCGGCTACGCGTTGCGGCTCGGGGCCATCGCCTGGACGCCGGTGATCTCACGCCCCACGATGAGCGACTGCACGATGTCCGTGCCCTCGTAGGTGTAGACGACCTCCATGTCAGCCAGATGTTTGGCGACGAGATATTCGAGCAGGATACCGTTTCCGCCGAGGATGTCCCTGGCGTCGGAGCAGACCTGTTTGGCCTTCCTGGCGGTGTTCATCTTGGCGAGGGAGGCCATGCCGCCTGTCATCTTGCCCTCGGCGGCGAGCTGCGAGAGGCGGTGGCACATGAGCTGCATGTTGGTGATCTCAGCGAGCATGTTGGCGAGCTTGTTCTGGATGAGTTGGTAGCCTTCCAGCGGGCGCGCGAAGATCTTGCGTTCCTTGGCGTATGAGAGCGCAGCCTCGTAGCAGGCAACCGCGTGCCCGATGCCCTCCCATGCCACACCGTAGCGCGTGGCCGAAAGCACCTGCGATGTGTCCTTGAAGGAGTTTGCGTGCTCCAGTTTGTTCTCAGCCGGAACGCGCACGTCTTCCAGATGGATCTCCGCCTGCCAAACGGCCCGCTTGCCCATCTTGCCTGTCTGGACCTCCGTGGAGAGCCCGTCTGAACCCTTCTCGACCAGGAAGCCCTTGACCTGACCGTCATCCGTATCGCGGGCCCAGACGATAATGACGTCGGCGAAGGAGGCGTTGCCGATCCATTTCTTGTCACCGTTGATGACGTACTCGTCGCCGTCCCTGGCAGCCGTGGTCTCGAGCATTACAACGTCTGAGCCGTGGTCTGGCTCGGTAAGTCCAAACGCCCCGATCTTCTCCATCCTCGCCATCTGCGGGAGCCACTTCTCTTTCTGCTCCTCGCTCCCGAGTATCGAGATGGTCCCCATCGCGAGCCCGGAATGCACCCCGAAGAAGGTGTTGAGGCTGCCGTCTCCCCGCGCCAGTTCCACGGCCACGAGACCCTCGGCGAGCTTGCTCATTCCTGGGCATCCGTATCCCTCGATGCTGCAACCCGCGATGTTCAACTCACCGAACTTGGGGATCATCTCGAACGGAAACTCGGCCCTGTCCCAGTAATCGTTCATCACCGGGATGACCTCCCGGTCGCAGAACGCCCTTACCCTGTCCCTGATCTCGCGTTCCTCGTCCGTCAGCAACTCATCCAGTAGATAGAAGTCCGTTCCCAACGAACTGGACACATCGGCGATCATCGTCTCTCCTTCTCCACTCGTTTCCGTGGCCCTATCCTTACCCGTTCCGCCCTTGGCGCAAAGTTATTATGGATGTTATTATCAAAATTGACAAGTTTTCGGGGAAGGGTATGATGGCCGAACCGATGGGAGAGCGGGGGATCGTTACGGGGGAACAGGCGACGCCGAAGGACATTTTTCTCAGCGAGATCAAATCTCGCACGGTTTTTCCGTTGCTCATCCTGCATTTCGTGCGCGAGCAGCCCGAGTATGGAAACAGCCTGATGCAGAAGATCCGGGAGAAGAGCGCCGGCGTGATGAGCGTCTCACCGAACACCGTCTACCCGTTGTTGCGCCGCCTGGAGGAGAAGGGATACGTGAAGGGCGAGTGGGAGCGCCCGGACACCCGGAGTCGGCGCTTCTACACCATCACCCCGCCAGGTGAGGAGAAGTACGAGGAGATCCGGGAACAGTTCGAAGCGCACCTCCTGCGGGTAAAGAAAGCTATCGAGTCGCTACACGAAGAACTGTACGGTTAGAGAGGGAAGGGGAGTTTTTATGCGTAAGATCCGGAGGGTCGCCGTCCTCGGCGCGGGCACCATGGGCGCCGCCATAGCCGCCCACTGCGCCAACTCGGGCCTCGAAGTGGACCTGCTGGACATCGCCCCAGACAATGGCGACAACGACGACGTGGTCAAAGCGGGATACGACCGGATGATGAAAGCCCGTCCCGCCGCCCTGATGAGCAAAGAGGTCGCCGGGCGAATCCGCACCGGCAACTTCGCCGATGACTTCGACCGTATCGCCGATGCGGACTGGATCCTCGAAGCCATCATCGAGAAGCTGGAGCCGAAGCGCGAGCTGATGGAGCGGGTCGAGCACACCGCGAAGGAAGACGCCGTGATCTCCTCGAACACCTCGGGCATCCCGCTGCACCAGATCGCTGAAGGCCGATCTGACGGTTTCAGGCGGCGCTTTCTGGGGACGCATTTCTTCAACCCGCCGCGCTACCTGAAGATGCTGGAGATCATACCCACGGAGGACACGGATCCGGATCTCATCGAGTCCTTCCGGAGTTTCGGGGAGCGCGTTCTCGGCAAGGGCGGCGTCATCGCCAAGGACACGCCCAACTTCATCGGGAACCGGCTCGGCACCTTCGCCGGGATGCAATCGGCGGAATACGCTTTCGAGAACGGCTTCGGCGTCGAGGAAGTGGACGCCATAACCGGACCCCTCATCGGCCATCCGAAGACTGCCACCTTCCGGCTCAACGATCAGGTCGGCCTGGATATCGCCGTCGGCGTCGCCGAGAACCTGTACGAAGCAGTCCCCGAGGACGAGTCCCGCGAAGACCTCAAACCGCCCCCGAAGCTGAAGGAGATGCTGGATAAGGAACTCCTCGGCAACAAGAGCGGCGCCGGTTTCTACAAGCGCGGCAAACGCGAAGGCAAGACAGTCTTCGATGTGCTCGACATGGAGACTTTCGAGCATCACCCTGCGGAGAACCCGGAGATACCGCTGGCCGAGAAGGCCGGAAAAGAACGCAACCTCGGCGAGCGGCTGAGGGCCATCCGCGAGACACCGGCCGAGGATGACCGCCACGCCCGCTTCCTGCGGAACACTCTGCTACCTTACCTCGCGTACACCTCGCGGCGGCTGCCCGAGATCTCCGACACATTAGAGGACGCTGACCACGCGATGGAGTGGGGCTTCGCCCACCAGGCCGGTCCTTTCCGCACCTGGGATCTGCTCGGCGTCCGCCAGACCACGGAGCACATGGACTCGCTCGGCATCGAGGTCGCCGGTTGGGTACGCGAGATGCTCGACGCCGGAAACGAGGCTTTCTACAAGACCGAGAACGGAAGTGAACTCCAGTTCAGCCCCGTCAGCAAACAATACGAGCCGGTGCGCGAAGATCCACTATACGTCTCGCTAGATCGGCTGCGGGATGAAGGCAGGGAGATCTCCCGCAACGATTCGGCGAGCCTACTCGACCTCGGCGACGGCGTCCTGTGCCTGGAGTTCCACTCGCGGGGCAACTCCATAGACGAGGCGATGGTTGAGATGGGCAACGAGGCGCTGAAGCGTCTCGAAGAGGAAGACTGGACCGGCCTCGTCGTCGGCAACGAGGGGCGCAACTTCTGCGTCGGGGCGAACCTCGGTGAGATCGGGCACGCCGCCAGAAACGGGATGCTCGACGAGATAGACAAGCGCATCGAGGGTTTGCAGAGGCTCCTGATGGGCTTCCGGTTCGCCCCCAAACCCGTCGTCGCCGCCCCGCGCGGCCAGACGCTCGGCGGGGGACTTGAGATCTGCCTGCACGCCGACCGTATCGTCGCCGCTGGTGAGACGTACATGGGCCTCGTCGAAGCGGGCGTTGGCCTCATACCAGCCGGGGGCGGTGTCAAGGAGCTGGCCCGCCGCATCGTCTCACCGCCAATGCACGCGGCATCCGACTCGCCAGCGCTCCCGTTCGTCCAGAAAGTCTTCGAGACCATCGCCCTAGCCAAGACCGCGACGAGCGCCCTCGAAGCAATGGAGATGGGCTTCCTCACCGAAGACGACCGGGTGGTGATGAACGCGGATCATCTCCTCTCCGCGGCCAAACGTGAAGTTCTCGACCTGGCTGACGGCTACGCCCCGCCGGAGCGCGCCGCTAACGTCTACGCCGCGGGAGAGACCACGCGGGCCGCTCTCGAAGTCGGCGTCAGGACCATACAGTGGGGCCGCTACGCCAGCGAATACGACGGCGTCATAGCCACCCACCTCGCCCGCGTCCTGACTGGTGGAGACCTGTCGCTGGGCCAGTGGGTCCCGGAAGAGTACCTGCTCGGACTGGAGAAGAAAGCGTTCCTGTCTCTGCTGGAGAACGATGAGACCCACGAGCGCATCGGCCACATGCTGGAGACCGGCAAGCCGTTGAGAAATTAGGCTACAGGCAACAGGCTGTAGGCTTCAGCAAGGTCCGTGGTCAGTGCCCAGAAGTGCCAGACCACCGACAATACCTGAGACCTGATGCCTGAGACCTGAAACCTAAGCGACTGGAAGGAGCGACAATGAACGAAGCGGTAATAGTTTCGGTAGCCAGGACCGCCGTCGGGCGCGCCCCCCGCGGCACGTTGCGGGGGATGCATCCCGTGGACATGACGGCAGCCGCCTTGAGCGGGGCTTTGGACCGGGCCGAAGGATTGGACCCTGCCGACATAGAGGATGTGATCGTCGGTTGCGCATTTCCTGAAGGAACGCAGGGATACAACGTCGCCCGTCTCGCCGCATTGCGGGCGGGGAT
The DNA here is from genome assembly GCA_013695335.1 of Rubrobacter sp. Lineage (GTDB taxonomy): Bacteria > Actinomycetota > Rubrobacteria > Rubrobacterales > Rubrobacteraceae > JACDGB01. The sequence continues at coordinate 1,987 of JACDAR010000246.1, read as the reverse complement.
GCCTGACACAGTTCCGGCCCAGACTGTGAACCGTTTCTGTTCCTCGGGGTTGCAGACCATCGCGCAGGCAGCCGAGAGGATCATGGTCGGCAACGCGACGACCATCATGGCGGGCGGCACGGAGCACATGTCCTCGACGGTCGATATGCCGAACTTCTCGCCCAATCCGGCTCTGATGGAGATCAACCCCGCCGCCTACATGGGCATGGGCCTGACCGCCGAGCAGGTTGCCCGCGAGTTCGACGTATCCCGCGAAGACCAGGACGAGTTCGCCCTCCGCAGCCACACGCTTGCCAAAGAGGCCGTGAACTCCGGCGTCTTCGACGACGAGGTCGTACCCCTCGACGTGAAGCTGGACTGGCTGGACGATGCCGGAGAAGCACAGCACTTCGAGACGACCTTCCAGCGTGACGAAGGGCCTCGTGACACGTCAGCAGAGAAACTCGCCAACCTCAAGCCAGCCTTCCAGAACGGCGGTACGGTGACGGCTGGCAACTCCTCGCAGAGGAGCGATGGGTCCGCCGCCGTTGTCGTGATGGAGCGCGGAGAGGCCGAGCGGCGCGGACTCACGCCGCTGGCGCGGTTTGTCGGGTTCGCGGTCGGGGGCGTGAGGCCAGAGGTCATGGGGATCGGGCCGACCGTCGCCATCCCAAAGGTGCTGAAACAGGCAGGCGTCTCGCTCGATGAGATAGATGTGATCGAGTTCAACGAAGCCTTCGCGGCCCAGGCCCTCGCCGTGATCCGGGAAGTAGGCATGGATCTGGAGAAGACCAACGTCCACGGCGGCGCGATAGCCCTCGGCCACCCGATGGGCGCCACCGGCGCCAAGCTCACCGTCCAGCTCATCGGCGAGATGAAGCGCCGGAACTCGCATTACGGCATGGTGACCATGTGCATCGGGGGCGGGATGGGCGCCGCAGGCATCTTCGAGAACCTCCAGAACTGAGGATTCGGAGAGCGATAGCATGACCGACTGGAACCATCAGTATCTCGATGCCAACGGCATCCGCGTCCACTACGTCCGACACGGCGAGGGACTTCCGCTGGTGCTGCTGCACGGATGGCCCGAGTTCTGGTTCACGTGGCGTAAGAACATCCCGGTTCTGGCCGAAGAGTTCGACGTGGTCGCGCCCAACCTCCGGGGTTTCGGTGATACCGATAAACCTGGAACGCCCGATCCCCCGAACCGGCTCCTCAGCGATATGGTGGAGGATCTTCGCAGTCTTGCAGACTCTCTCGGGTTCGAGAGGTTCGGGGTCGTGAGCCACGACGTGGGCGCTTACGTGGCGCAGGGTTTCGCCCGGAAGTACCCAGAGCGCTTGAGTGGATTGTTCTTCTTCAACTGTCCGTACCCAGGGATCGGGAAGCGCTGGGCGGACCCTGTAAGCATAAACGAGATCTGGTACCAGACCTTCAACCAGCAACCCTGGGCCGCCTCCCTGATAGGCGAGAATCGCAAAACCTGCGAGACGTACATCCGGCATTTTCTGGACCACTGGGCATACGAACCCGGTCGCTTCGACGAGGACCTGGACGCCTGGGTGGACAACTTCATGCAGCCGGACAACCTCCAGGGCGGCTTCGACTGGTACATCGGCACCAACGAGTCCAGGCTGGACCTCATCCGCAACGGCCCGCCGGAACTGCCGAAGATAGAGACGCCCACGCGCGTCCGGTGGGGAGAGGGCGACAGCGTGCTCAAGGTGGAATGGGCCGACCGCCTCGGAGATTACTTCGCCGACGTGGACTTCGCTCCCATGAGAGAGGCCGGCCACTTCGCCCACTACGAGCGGCCAGAGACTGCCAACCGTGAGATCTCCGATTTCTTCCGGGCGATGGCATGACAGTCGCGGCTTCGGATCTCGCCACGCAACCCATCGGGGAGGTCGCCCTCGTAGCAGAGGGCGTCTGGCAACTCAAGCTGCCCGTACCTTTCCCACTGCGCTTCGTCTCCGTGTACCTGGTCGAGGGTGACAACGGATGGACC
>JACDAR010000227.1 GCA_013695335.1 Rubrobacter sp. | reverse complement strand
CGAGCCCGGAAGTGGCCGATGGCTATAATTCCGGCATGAACCGGGCAACGCACGGGGAAGCGTCTCAAAGTTCGAAAGCCGGAAGCTAATGGCTGGCGGGCGAAAAACATCAAGCCTCGCCGTCTGGTCGTGGGCGCTCTACGATTTCTCGAACACAATCTTCGCCGTCAGCATCCTGACCGTGTTCTTCCCGCTGTGGGTGGATCAGCAGGTCGGGGATGGCGCATGGCTGGTAAACACCGCCACGGCTGTCTCCGCGCTCCTCGTCTTCCTCACGGCCCCCGTGCTCGGGGCGGTAGCCGACCTGCGGCAGCGCAGGATTCCGTACCTCGTGCTGCTCACCCTGATCTCGGTGTTCCTGACGGCCGGGTTGGAGTTCGCGGGGGGCGTCGTCATTGGCCTTGCCCTGTTCGTGGCGGCCGACTTCGCGTACCAGTCAGCGCTCGTGTTCTACAACGCCCTCCTGCCCGGCGTCTCCGTGGGAAGGGGCGCCGGTAAGGTCAGCGGGTACGGCACAGCCGTTGGCTACTTCGGCACCATTCTGGCCCTCATCGTGCTGACGCTCTTCGTATCCGATGCGGAGACGATCCGTCTCGGCCTCGGGTCGCTTGGCGGCTGGATGGAGGTGGGTGGGGAGCCGAACTCCAACGTGTTCCTGCCTACGGCGATTCTTTATCTCGTGTTCAGCCTTCCTGCTTTCTTCCTCGTCCCGGATAGAGCGGTGCGGGCTCCGCGGTCCGTTTCGCTCGGGGCGGCTTACCGGGATGTGATCTCCACCCTGAAGAACATCAGGGGATACGGTGGCGTCGGCACTTTCATAATCGCCACTATCCTGTACACGGACGCGGCGAACACCGTGGTCGCCAACATGGCGCTGTACGGGCGCGAGGTCTTCGGGCTGGATAGTACGGGCGTGAGAAACCTGCTCCTCTTTTCCACGATCTTCGCCATCGTTGGCTCCGCCGCCTCCGGGTTCGCCACGGACAGGATCGGCCCGAAGAGAACCTTGATGGCGATACTGGTTCTGTGGCTGGTCTCCATCGCGCTGGCCGCGACCGCGACAGCCGTATGGGTGCTCTTTCTCACTGGGCCGCTCGTCGGCATCGCGCTCGGCGGCACGTGGACCGTGAGCCGCGTTATGCTCGTCGCCCTCTCGCCACCGGACAAGCTCGGCGAGTTCTTCGGCCTCTTCTCGCTGGCAGGGAGGTTCTCAGCCATCCTGGGGCCTGCCCTCACCGCATTTCTGCTGCTCGCCTTCGAGGGCCTCGATGGGATGGCGTACAGGATCTCCATAGGCTCCCTCGCCGTGGTCATGCTCGCTGGTATCTTCTTCCTGATTCGGGTTCCAGACAGGCGTCCAGGCCCGAACGTGGATGAGTACGCGCCAGAAGTTAAATAAGCCAACACACTTGATTCGCCGCCGTAAAAGGCGAAAATGCTCGTATGGAGGAAAGGGGTTCCTTTGCAGAGCGATGACAGCGGATCCAGGCTCGTGGCGCTCGCTGGCCGGGTGGTCACGGACTATGAGGTATGGGCGGAGGGCTCCCTCCTCGTAAGAGACGGCTGTATCCTGGATATTAGCCCGGACTACTCGCTCCTCCACGGGGCTGACGAAGTCCACGACTATGGCGACTCACTGCTGACGCCTGGTTTCGTGGATTTGCAGGTGAACGGCGCTTTCGGGGTTGACGTTGCCTCGGAGCCGGACAGGCTGCGCGAGCTTTCGGAGAGCCTGCCCTCGACGGGGACCACCGCATATTTGCCGACCGTGATCTCCTCCCCAGAATCCCTCTACGAAGATGCCCTCCCAGATCTGGCCGAAGCCACCAGAAACCGGAGCATCGGAGCGGAAGTCCTTGGCGTACATCTCGAAGGGCCGTTCGTGAGCCTGGAGAAACGAGGCGCCCACGCCGCCGCCCACGTCATACCGCCTGACCCCGGCCTCCTGGCTCACCTATTGGAGATCGGACCCGTCCGTATGCTCACCGTCGCCCCCGAACTCGAAGGCGCGGACGACCTCATGTCGCTGGCCGCGACCAGGGGCGTCGTGGTTTCAGCCGGGCATTCTGGGGCATCGTTCGAGATCGCCTACGAAA
>JACDAR010000212.1 GCA_013695335.1 Rubrobacter sp. | reverse complement strand
TTCAAGATGCTCCTGGAAGAGAACTTCGAGGAGCTTCGGGACCTCGTCACGCTGGAGAACGGCAAGGACAAGAAGGACGCAGGCGGCGAGGTCAGGCGCGGCATCGAGGTCGTTGAGTTCGCCTGTGGGATGCCAACGCTCCTTATGGGCGAGTCGGCACGGGACGTGGCGCGCGGGGTGGACAATACCTCGTACCGCTATCCGCTAGGGGTGGTCGCGGCGATCACACCTTTCAACTTCCCCTGCATGGTGCCGCTGTGGACTCTCCCCGTCGCCATCGCGGCTGGCAACTCATACATCCTGAAACCATCCGAAAGAACGCCGCTCTCGGCGCAGAAGATCGGGGAGTTGCTCACCGAGGCCGGGCTCCCGGACGGCGTGTTCAGCATCGTGAACGGTGCGCGCGAAGCTGTGGATGCCATCCTCGAACACCCAGATATCGAGGCCGTCTCCTTCGTCGGCTCGCAGCCGGTGGCCGAGCACGTCTACACCCACGGCGCGGCGCACGGCAAGCGGGTACAGGCGCTCGCCGGGGCGAAGAACTCCATGATCGTGATGCCAGACGCCGTACTGGACAGGGCCGTTCCGAACATCGTCTCCTCCGCATACGGAAACGCCGGGGAGCGTTGCCTGGCTGGCAGCGTCCTCGTCGCCGTCGGGGACATCGGAGACGAGCTGGTGGAGCGGCTGAAGAAGGCTGCCTTGGCGATGAAGGTCGGACCAGGGAGCGAGGATGGTTCGGAGTTGACGCCCGTGATCCGCGATTCCCACCGCGACAAGGTCCGCTCCTACGTTGACCTCGGAGAAGAGGAGGGCGCTTCTGTCGTGCTCGACGGGAGGACGCCGCCGAGGGAAGAGGGCTTCTTCATGGGGCCGACCATCCTCGACGGGGTGACGGATGCGATGCGCGTGGGGCGGGAGGAGATCTTCGGCCCCGTACTCTCCGTTGTGCGTGTGAAGGATCTCGAAGAGGCTGTGGAGTTCACCAACGGCTCGGCCTTCGGAAACGCCTGCTCCATCTTTACCGAGAACGGCGCGGCCGTGAGGCGCTGGCGCGAGACCGTCGAAGCCGGGATGCTCGGCGTAAATATCGGGGTTGCGGCCCCGATGGCGTTCTTCCCGTTCAACGGGATCAAGAACTCCTTCTACGGCGACCTGCACGCAACAGGCAAGGATGGAGTGCGGTTCTTCACAGAGAACAAGGTAGAGATCACACGCTGGTTCTCGGACCCGTCCAACCCATAGAACCTCACACATAGACCATTCTGACCGGGGAATTCCTGCAATTCCCCGGTTTTTCTTTAGCCAGGATTACGAAATCGCAACCCTGTCATAAAAAAAGTTAAAAATTCCCTTCCTTTTGTTCTCGCAACTGGGTACAATGCCGCCGGACGCTACCGAGTTTTCATGGAGGGGGACTTCTAGATGCGTCGATCCAAGGTGGTTGCACCGTGCGTGGTTCTGGTCACGATGTGCGTTTCGATGGCCGCGCTGCTAGTATTGCCGGGGGTTTCGGGGGCTGAGTCGCCATCCCAGGGTTCCATAGTCGAGGGACCGGGGTTACCGGAAGAGAATTTTCCTGAGTATTCGCAGATCGTGGACAATTCATCGAAAAACTTCGATGCGCCTGGATGGGCGACGGGATCTTCCGGCCTCGACCTCTATGGCGACGATTACGTCTTCGCTGGCGCGAACCAGCATGCAAAGCCCGCACGTTACAAGGTGAGTATTCCAGCCACTGATGTCTATTCTATCTATGCCTGGTGGCACGCTGAGGGGAGCAACGATGCTTCTACCAGCTTCGGCGTCAGCACCACCACCGGCGTCCAGTGGACCCGGGTGAACCAGCGCAAGGACGGCGGTCTGTGGGTGAAGCTGGGCCAGTACAGGATGGAGAAGGGCAATCGTTTTGCCATACAGGTGGCCCCGGGCTCCGAGGGAGAGGGATTCGCCGCCGCCGACGCCGTGGCGATTGTCCGGGGCGTCACTTCGGGGCCGCCCCCTGACAGCTATGATGGGGGAACCGGGGGAAGCTCCTCGATGTTGCAAGTCAGTTCCGTCTCCGATCCCACGGGGCGGGACGTGGTTCGCAGGTCCAGGTCGTTCTTCGGAGTCCCATACAGGTACGCTACCTGCACCACCTATCGTATGAGCTGCACCTGCCTTACCAAGAAGTCCTTCAGGGGATTCGGCATAGACATGTCCTTGAGCGAGTCCAGGCAGTGGACATCCAACCGCGGCCGCAAGGTCGCCAGGTCGGATCTCAAGCCCGGAGATCACGTCTTCTTCAAAGAGTCCGGCCTGGCCTATCCAATTACCCACGTTGGGGTTTACGCGGGCAACGGATACATCGTCCATGCCTCAAGCTACTGGGGCGAAGTGGTAGAGGGCAAGATGCAATACGTCAACGGTTACTACGGGGCGAAGCGGTACCGGTTGCAGTAAAGAAGCCACAAAACCCCATTTAGCGGGAACAATGAATGACCGGGGGGGTGCCGCCGCCGGTCATTCTTTCGTGGCACGAGGGACGAGGCGCCAACCGCGAACGGCGGCCCGGCATCGAGCTTCTTTCCAGCACCGGGACTTTCAGGGCTATTCGAGGGAGGTACTGCACCCTTCCTCGTGTTCGCCCCGAAAGGTTGCTTCGGTTAGCGTGACCCGGCGCTAGAGACCTGGGCGGTAGAGGTACTGGAGCTGGGGCGTGGGATAAAGGCCGGTGGCCTTCATGATCTGCACGGCCTCGGGCTCCTGCGGCTCCAAACGGGCGAGTAGCACGTCGCTGAAGCTCTCGGGCAGCACGTAGCGCACGACGGTTGCGTCACCTATCCCGGCTTGTTGGCGGGCGTCACCGGCGGCGGTTTCGAGATCCCCGAACTTGTCAACCAGGCCCAGCGCCTTCGCCTGTTCGCCTGAGTAGATGCGGCCGTCGGCGATCTCGCGCACCCGGTCCTCCGGCAGATGGCGGCCCTCCACGATCACGTCGACGAACTCGTCGTAGGACTCGTCCACGATGGACTGGAAGATCTCGCGCTCCTCTGGTGTCAGTTCCTTGAACTGGGAGCCCATGTTCTTGAACTCACCGCTTTTGATTACCTCCTCCTTTACGCCGTACTTGTCGGCGAGCCCGGAGAAGTTCGTCAGGTGGACGATGACGCCCAGAGAGCCCGTGAACGTGGTTTCGTTGGCGACGATCTCGTCGGCGGCGGTGGAGATGTAGTAACCGCCGGAGGCTGCCGTATCGCCCATGGAGACGATGACCGGTTTGCCAGTGGCGTTCTTGAAATCCATGATTGACTGGTGCATCTGGTCGCTCGCTGTGACGCCGCCGCCCGGGGAGTTGACTTCAAGCACGACGCCCTTGACCGCGTCGTCGCCGGCGGCCTGATCCAGGGCCGCCTCCAGCCCCTCCGGCGTGACCGTGGACTGTACCCCGCCCACCGTGCTGTCCGCTGAGGCGATTGTGCCCTCGACCGGAACCACGGCTATCTTGTTCGTGCCTTCGCCCGAGACGTATTCCTCCTCGTAGGTTACCGGGGCCGCGTCCGCCGTACCGCTGTTCGCGGTGAGCGCCACGATGGCGGCTATAGCTCCCGCGCCAAGGATCAGCACGAGCAGAACGGCGATTCCCCCAACCACCCAGGGCCACCGGCTACGACGCCTCGGCCGTTCTTGTTCGTAACCTGCGTTAGCCTGAGGATCGTTACCAGAATCCATTACGGTATCCTTTCTTCTACTGTGCCCCGCTGCCAGCCGCGCTGAGGATGACGGGGATTACGATGGCAAGAGCGATGCCGATCACAATTATAGAACCGAAGCAACCCGCGCACGAAATGGCGCAAGACCCAGCAGATTCACCGTAGCCGATCCGGCGCGCAAAAGAGGCCCCGATCACCACAAGCGCCACCTGCCAGAAGAAGAAGGCGTATCCAATTAGAGTGCCCAGATATCCGACGGCGACAGACGTTGTGCTCCCTGGATCCAGCGCGACCTGGCCCGCAGCGATGAATAAGGCCAAAACACCATTCAGCACGAGCGGCATGAAGGAGTATCCCACTACCGCGAGCATCGCGGAGAAGGAGCCGCTGCCGCCGAAAAAGCGCGTCGTGAGTTGCATGAGAAGTGAGATCGCTATCCACGACGCGAAGAACCAAGTTGCGGATAGAACGATCGTGCCGATCTCGGCAGCGGAGATAAGGTTACCTATGACATCCTGCGGAAGGTCCAGTTGCGACTGGTTCAACTGTGCTCGCGTCACGCCACCCAATACGAGGATGATCGATCCCAAGAGGCCAAGGGCTGAACACAAACCGACCACGCCGAAGCCAAGCAGTACCCGCCGTTCTTCCGCGGCGCGCTCCAGAGTCTGAATTGGCGCCCAGATTATTGCCAGGGCCTGCAAAGCTACGAGCCCTGTGCGCCGTTCCTACAGCGGGTGTGGCGAGGGGTGAGACGAAGGAGCGTCATACGCTTGGCAGGCGGTGGGATCTTCCTGGACGGTTTCTTTGCAGGATGTCGTCTTTGGCGGTTTCGGGGGAGATGCGCTCGTCGCGGGTTTCGAGGGCAAGTTGCTCGCGGTGGAAGAGGATCCAGAGATAAAGGTCCATCTCCGTGCGGTCGGGGAAAGTGTCGAGGATGCGTTCTTCCCGGATCATCTCGGAGATCGGACGGTACGAGTATTCGTACCAGTCTCTCAACACCTCCTCCTGGGTGACGTACCGCCGCCAGAGCTGGCTGAGGCGGAAGCCGTGAGCCTCCACGTAGGTGGCCAGGCGCCGGTAATCTGCCACGTCCGAGAGTTCCACTTTTATCTCGGGGAGGACGCGATCCACTGGTAGACGCTCGAGGAGGTGACGGTACTCCAGCTTGTGCAGCAGGTCGCGGGCTGTGAGGGCCGAGTCTATTGGGACGCGGGTGCGGATCTCCGTGACCTCCGCGTCTATCATCTCGATGCCCTGCTGGTGGGCTACGGAGACGCGGTGGTTGCCGTCGTTTACGAAGTAGGCGTCCCCGATCTTGAACAGGCTGATGGGTGGTATCTCACCCCGACGCATCATCTGGTCTATGCGCTTCCAGCGTTCCCCGAGTCCCGGCTTGGAAGGCAGGAACGCACGGTCGAAGTCCCTGTGACGGCCCACGCTGCCGACGATCTTGTCCACCTTCACCGTGCGCATCCCCAGGTATGACTGGGACACGAGGCCGAGGGTCTTCTTGACCTCTTCGAAGGAGAGCAGGCGATTCGATGCCGGGTCGCGGCGAAGGTAGGATCCAACCCTGCGCAGGAAAGCCCTGCGGCGCGCCCGTGAGAAATCTATGTCTGCCTGGTCGTTTGGCTGCATGTATCCGGCTCCGCCTGACTTCGCCCATCCGGTGACCACTGCAACATGAAGAATCTATCCTTGATCCACCCTGGCAACAAGGCCACCGGCTGACGGTTACTCAAATTTCGAGAAACTTGTGCCCATATACGTTGAGTATCTTGGTGTCGTCCTTCGTAACCACCCGCTGCTGGTCAGCGCCGTAGAGGTGGATGTGCCCGTGCAGCCAGAGTTTGGGGCTGTGGCGATCTATCACCCCTACGAAGGATTCGAAGCCGATGTGCGCGTGGTCCTTGGCGTCACCGAGTTTGAACGGTGGGGAGTGGGTGACGAAGATGCGGGGATTCTCTCGCCCGACAAGCCTGCGGCACCGGATGCGGGTGGAGAGGGCGCGAGTGTGGCGGCGCATCTGTCGCTCCGTGTACTGGTTGGGGCCGCCGGAGTACAGGCGCGACCCCGAGAGCCCAGCGAGCAGGACGCCGTTTCCTTCGCCCTTCGGCCCTTCCATTTCCACGATGCGCCCGTCGAGCGGCGTGCATCCTCCTGGGAACTGCCCGCTCTCCGGGCCGGGGTCGTGGTTGCCGAGGACGTAGTAGACGGGGACGCCGAGGAAGGTTACGAGGTACTCAAGGTAGGAGAAGGGGAGGTCGCCGCAGGAGATCACAGCCTCCACCTCCCCCGCGTAGGAGTTGAGGGCCGGACCCTGGAGCATGGACTCCACCCGGTCGCTGACGCACAGTATCTTCACGAATTCCCCACGCCAGCCGTTTTACCATGCCATTATCCCCAGATGCGACGCAACCCGGCGATTAGCGGTACTGCGGCGCGGGAATTACGCAGGCACCCGAAACTGGAGGCTAGATTGGCTGGACCGGAGACCCCGAAGCTAATGGTGGACGTGATCATACCCTCCGAAGAGGGCGTGGTCCTGATCCAGCGCGGAAGCGATCCGTTTGAAGGACAATGGGCGCTGCCTGGCGGCTTCGTGGAGGTGGGGGAGACTGTGAAGCAGGCGGCGGTGCGCGAGGCCGTCGAGGAGACGGGTCTCAACGTGGAACTGGCGCGCCTCGTCGGCGTGTACTCTGAGCCTGACCGCGACCCGCGCGGGCACAACGTGAGCGTTGCCTTCCTGGCCCGCGTGTTGGGCGGCGAGCCCTCGGCCGCCACCGACGCCGCCGAGGTTGTGGTACTGGACCCGTGCTCGGTAGAACTCGCCTTCGACCACCGCAAGATAGTGGACGACGCCCTGAGCCTGGAAGGCTCGTAGCGCCATCATCAGCTCCCCGAGGCGGGGAGAATCGAGGCTCATCAGCGGCCGGACTCCAGCCTGCGGCGCCGTCTCAGGGCGTAGACCACGATGATGGCGTGCCCGATCACGGCGGTCAGGAGCCCGACCGCGTTGAACAGGATGACCGATTCGGCGATCGAGTTGAAATAGACCAGCAGAAACAAACCCCAGGGGAAGAACAATACGAGAGATGTATAGAGTCCGGGGTTGTACCTCCTGAGCGCGAGGCTGGCGGCTGCGTGGGTGATCCCGTTGAAGATGGTCAGATACACGGGCACGAGGGCGAAGCCGGACGCAGCATACTTCGCCAGGTAGAACGACACCAGAAACAGCAGCCACACCTCCAGGATGTTGATCCAGAATGCCGAGACCTTCGTCAGAACCTCGTATCCCCTGACTACGGTCGAGTTGAAGAACTCCACGAACCCGCCGTGCGCGTGCTCCTCGTACTGGTGGATCATGTACACCGGCAGTAGCGTGTACAGCAGGATTAGCGGCAGGTTATCGTCGGTCAGGAAGATTGGTAAAGTGAACAACATCAGCACTGCGAACGGCAACGCCATCCGTGACCAGTTGTCTACTATCCAGGGTGCCAATCTGTAGTCGTCATTCACTGGATGCCACGCCTCCAGGAATCCCACCGACACCTACGCTCACCTGGATGGCACTCCTGCGGGTTCTCCTCATCTTTTTCCGGATTATAGCTTGAGAGTTACTCCCGCTGCGGTATGGGCGTACCACCCGACCTCAAGAGCACCAGCGCGGCGAGCGGGAACAGGAGCACCGAAAGCAGTCCAGCCAGCACCAGGGCGGCGCCGGACGCGGGGCTCAGTTCGCCCAGCTCCACGCCGATATCCGCGGCGGCGACGAGGAACGGCAGCGAGGTCGCCTGCAGCAGCCCTGCCGCCACCGTGCCCCGCGCGCCGGCGGAGGAAAAATACAGAACGGCGGTCAGCCCGCGGACGAGCAGCAGCGCCAGCAGGAACACGGGCACCGGCGCCAGCGAGGCGAGCCCCCCGCCGAACAACGCGCCGAGGTCCAGCTCCATCCCGCTGGTCACGAAGAAGAACGGGATGAAGACGCCGAAGCCTACGGCCTCCAGCTTCGCCCGGAACAAGGGATGGGTCATCGCCCCTTCGCGGTCGATCAGGCGCAGAACGGCGCCCGCGATGAACGCGCCGAGGATGACCTCCAGCCCCAGAACCTGCGCCAGCACGGCGAAGCCGACGAGCAGGAGGAAGGCTCCCCTGACCCGGATCTGGGCGCTTGTGTCCTGGAGCCTCTGGAGGGCGGATCTCAGCCGGATCGAGTGCCCGGCCCCGGCCAGCGCCACGACGATGGCGACCACCAGCAGCACGAAGCCGCCGAGCAGGAGCAGCGTAGCTCCCACGCTCCCTGCCTCCCCGGAGAAGAACAGCGAGAGCAGGATGACCGCGGCAAAATCCGCGACCGAGGCGGCGGCTATCACCTGCTGCCCGAGCGTGGAACCCAACTCTCCAGCGTCGGCGAGCACGGGAACCACGATGCCGAGCGCCGTGGCCGAAAGCATGATCGCCACGAACAGCGGCGCTTCTATGAGGCCACCGGCCCGGAGCGCGAACGCCACGCCCAGGGCCAGCACGGCCGACAGTGCGAACCCGACCGCCGCGCCTCGGAGCCTCCCGCCCCGCAGCCGTTCCAGGTCGATCTCGGACCCGGCCAGGAAGAGCAGGAAAGCCAGCCCGATCAGGGCCAGAACCCGCAGCGGAAGGTCCACATCCACGAGCCCGAGGACCGCCGGGCCGAGCACCACACCAGCCACTATCTCCACCACGACGGAAGGGAGCCGCACCGAGGGCAGCAGGCCGAGCACCAGCGGCACCGCGAAAGCCACCGCCGCCACGACGAGCACCCCGGTGAGCGAGATCTCCGGCATCAAGAGTCCTTCGGGATCACTTCACCTCTACGAACACCTTGATCGCATCCCTCTCCCCGGTCAACAGCCGGATCATCTCCGCGTAGTTCTCCAGGCCCTGCACGGGATGCGTCAGCAGGCGGCCCAGCCAGCCAGGATATCGCGCCTCCGCCAGCGCCATGTCCCGCACGCCGGTCTCGAAGTAGGAGCGGTTGGCGTTCACCGAGCCCACCGCCACCTTGTTGCCCAGCACGAAGCCAAGCATGATCCGGTCCCCCGGGACCTTGATCTCGCGGTTCCCTCCGCTAATGCCCGTGAGCACCAGCACCCCGTTCCTGCCCAAAGCCTCCATCGCCTCGAAGGCCACGACGCTCGCCCCCGTCGCCTCGAAGATGATGTCGAACGGCCCGTACTCCTCCGCCGCTTCCGACAGCGGAACCTCGCGCGTGCTCAGGTAACGCACCCCCAGCGCCTCCACCAGCTCGCTGTTGATGGTCGGCGGCGCGGTGCGCGCCAGCGTCGTGACCTCGACGAGCCCCCGTAGCCGCAAGGCAAGCGTCGCCAGGAGCCCCAGGGTTCCGGCGCCAACGACGGCGGCACGCAGGGGACGCCAGACCTTGAGGCGGCGTTGGATCTCGTACGCCTGCTCGATCCCTTTCTCCACGATGCTCGTCGGCTCAAGGAGCACGCCGACCTCGTTCAAAGCGTCAGGCACCCTGACGATGAACTCCGCGTCGTCCACGTATCGTTCGGTCAGGTAGCCGTGCAGTAGGTTGATGCCGCGCTCGCGGTACGTCTCGTCCGTGGTCACGTCGGAGAGGCCGATCCGGTCGTAGATGCTACTTCCGGGCCTGCGAACCGTCGCCACCACGTAGTCTCCGGGCGCGATGTCCCGTACGTTCGGCCCGACCTCCAGCACGCGCCCGAACGACTCGTGGCCCATCACCAGGAAGTCGTAGCCTTCAGGGGCGGCGCCGTATTCGGCGTCGGCTATCTCCTTGTCCGTCCCATCCACCCCGACCCTCAATACCTCCACGAGGACCCCGCGCCCATCGGGCACGTCCTCGACTTTCGGCTCCGGCAGATCCGCCAGATGGATGCTGCCCTTCTTCCCCGGCAGGACGGCGACGGCTTTCAAATCTAGGAGCTCCTCTCTTGATGGGGCCTCTCCCGGCGGACGTTGCGGGCTGTTGGCCCCAATTCGTGCTCCACCAGCTCGAAGCTCACCGGCGTGCCCGGTCTCAGGGTACGGTAGCCTTCGCCGGGGATGGCGGTGAAGCTGAAGAATACGTCCCCGTCCGGGGCGCCGGTGGAGATCGTGCCGACGCCAGCGGCCACGTCGAAGGAGCGTACCTCGCCCCGCGCCACCGGGAGGCCGTTCGCGCCAAGCGGTGGCGCTCCGCCGGCCCACTCCTGCTGCGGGATGCGGATGCTTTTCACCTCAGGCGTGTCGTAGGCTTCGTAGCGGTAATCTTTGCGGGACTGCATGATTTCGCGCAGGTCCCGCCGCAACTCTTCGAGCGTCGGCCGGCCGACGAAGAACCAGCCGTCGTAGACCCTGTGGACCGTGAGATCCGGCCCCAGCACGAACGTGAAGGGCCGGGAGACCCCCGCGTACTCGCCCTCCGTCTCGTCCAGGATGCCCAGGGCATTGATCGCTTCGCGTTTCTCGTCGGAGAGGAAGGGCCACTCCGCCCCCAGGCCGGCGCGGAAGGCCGCCTGCACCATCGGGGGGTCGGCGCTGACCGTAACGAGCTTACAGTAGTTGACCGCGAGCTCGGACTGGAACCGGACGAGCCCCCGCATCTGCTGCTGGTCCCGCGGGCAGAAAAATCCACGGCCGAAGACCAGGATGAGCGGGTAGCCGTCGTCGAAACCGAGCCTCTCGTCCAGGGGACTGGGTCTGGTGTAGCCGGAGAGCCGGCGGGGCTGCTTCCGGTGGTCCGGCAACTCGAAGTCGGGGAACGTGTCGCCGGCGCGCGGGTTCGTCGTCATGCGCGTCTCATCCTCAACCGTCTACCATCGCGAACAGGCTGTTCAGCGACTCGGCGAGGGTTGGGTGGGCGAAGACGCCGTCTCGGAGGGCGGTGTAGGGGAGACCTCCCATCATGGCTATCTGGATCATGGCCATAATCTCGCCACCCTCCATGCCGAGCACCGCGCAACCCAGGATCTCCCCGGTCCCGCCGTCCACGATGGCCTTCATCATGCCCCGGGACTCGTCAACCTCCAGCGCCCGCGCCACGTACTCCATGGGCATCTTTGCCACCCGCACGTCGCGCCCCTGCTCGCTGGCCTCAGACTCGCTCAACCCTACGCGCCCGAGCTGCGGGTCCGTGAACACCGTGTACGGGACCAGGCGGTCCTCGATGCTGGCGTCGCCGCCGTTCAACAGGTTGGCTTCGATCACCCGGTAGTCATCGTAGGAGATGTGGGTGAAGGCCGGGCCGCCTTTCGCGTCGCCAAGCGCCCAGACGCCTGGCACGTTGGTCTCCAGCCTCCCGTTCACGTTCACGAAGCCGCGCCTGTCGGCCCCGATGCCAGCGGCCTCCAGGTCAAGCAGGTCGGTATTGGGGGGCCTTCCCGCAGCCACGAGAAGGTGAGATCCCGAAAAGACTTGTTCCCCATCCTGTGTGTCGATGGTTAGCCTGATGGCGTCCCCTTCGTTCCGGCGCACGCTGCGGGCTTCGGCTTGCAGGAGCACCTCGATGCCGTCCTGGCGCAGGATCTCCGCCATAGCCTCGGCCACGTCTGGGTCCTCGCGTGTGAGGAGTTGTGGGCCGCGCTGCACTATGGTGACTTCGCTGCCGAAGCGCCGGAACATCTGGGCGAACTCCAGGCCGACGTAGCCACCACCCAGAACCAGGAGATGTTCTGGGACTTCGTCCAGCTCCATGATCGTGGTTGAGTTCAGGTAGGGAATGTCTTCCAGGCCATCTACCGGCACCCCGCCGGGGCGGGCGCCGACGTTGATGAACACGTTGTCCGCGGTCAGTTGCAGCGTATCTCCGTTGTCCAGGCTCACTTCCAGTTGCTTCGGGCCTGTGAAGCGGGCTTCGCCCCGGATCAGGTCCAGGTTCTCTGTATCTTCCAGACGCTGCTCGTTGCCGCCACGGAAGCTCTCAACTATGTCGCGCTTGCGCTGGCGGACCCTGGACATATCCACTGTGACCCGGCCATCAGCCACGCCGTAGTCCTCCGAGCGGCGGTCCATGTAGGCCACCCTGGCGCTGGCGACCATGGTTTTGGTGGGGGTGCAGCCTTCGTTTATGCAGGTGCCGCCGACGTGCTCGCGCTCTATGACCGCCGTCTTGCGGCCGGCCCCGGCGAGGGCTCCGGCGAGCGGGTTGCCGCCCTGGCCCGAGCCGATCACGACCGCTTCGTAGTGTTGAGCCATCAGGAAGATTCCTTTCCGCTGTTGGGTGAACCACCTTGTTCTCGCTGGAGGCGCGACCGGCCTGTCGAGCCGCCCGGCTCAAGGAGGGCGGCGTGCACGCCGCCGATGATCCCGTAGTGCTGTATCGGCTGGCAGGTCATTGCTCTTCGGGCGCCCCATCGCCGGCCAGCCAGTCGAGGGCGACGGCGGCGGTCCACGATTGATCTCTCGAGCCCAGAGCCTCGCCGGTGAAGGGCTCGTAATACTCGCCGAAGCGCCCATCCGAGAGCTGCGCGAGCCCGTGGCTCCTGAGCCGGGCCGCCCTCTCTTTCTCGCCCGTCCGCTCCAGAGACCACCACAGGAGCCAGTTGACGACCGGCCAGATGGGGCCGCGCCAGTAGCTGCGCGGGTGGAACCGCGGCTCCTGCGGGCTGGTGGAAGGCGGTAGCGGCCACCGCAGGTCCGGGTGTCCCGCGAAGAGGGGCGAGTCGAGGACCTCGAGGAGGACACGTAGCCGGTCGGTGTCCCCGGCGCCGGCCACCAGGGGGGCGAAGCCCGCGACGGTGCTGACCCTGAGCGGTTCGCCGGCGCGCAGGTCGTAGTCCAGGCACAGGCCGAGTTCGGGGTCCCAGCGTTCGTCCAGCCCCTGGCGGCCGCGTTCGATCCAGGCGCGGATGGTGGCGAGATCCCCTTGCGGGGCACCGGCGATTTCGGCTATGTCGAGCAATGCTTCGTTGGCGCGCACCAGGATCGCGCTCATAAGCACGTCCTTGACGAGGAACGGGCTGGTCGCCTGGATGACGGCGTCGTCGCAGCCGGTACGCCGGATCAACTCCACCAGCCAGATGAAGCGGTCGTAGACGGCGTCTATCGGACGCTCCGAAGGGTCGGCGACGTGTTTGAGGTCTAGGCGCTCGTACTCGGGCGCCTCTCCGATCTCGATGCGCTCCAGGGCGGCGCTCCAGCGGGGGGAGTTGTCCGTGCCGGACTCCCATGGGTGGTAGATGGTGACGAGGCCGGACCCTTCCGGGTCGCGCGCCGTGGCCAGGTAGCGGTGCCAGGCGAAGAGCCTGGGGTAGATCTCGCGCAAGAAATCCAGCGTTCCGGCTGTCTCCACGCCGCGACGCTCGCAGGTCTCCAGGATGCGCCGGGCGGCGATGGCGTGGACCGGGGGCTGACACAGGCCGCTGGTCATGGCGGGCGGCGCGTCGGGGGAGTCGGCGAGGCTCGACCAGTGCTCGGGGCCGGGGAAGTAGCTCTCCGGCGGGGCGTCCGGGTTGAAGACGATGTGGGGTACCTTGCCGGTCGCCCACTGGTGGTCGAAGAGGTTCCGGATCTCGCCCGCGGCACGGCGGGTGTCGAGGTGGGCGAGCCCGATGGCGATAAACGCGGAGTCCCAACTCCACTGGTGCGGGTAGAGGGAGGGGGCGGCCCTGGTCCAGGTCCCCATGTCGTTCTCCCGCAGCACCGCCGCCGCCCGCGCGGCCAGCCCCCCGGGTTCGAGGTGAGCCTCCTCTGGAGGAAGCGTCTTCATCCAGGCGTCTGTTCGGGAGCCGTCATCGTCCTCCTTCTTTCGTTCGCGCCGCCCGAAGTAGCGGGAGGTCGCCATGCTCCCCACGAATACGGTCGGCGACGCGAGGGAAGCCCTGGGAGCGAGCCCCCATTGTAACCGGGCTCATGTCCCGGGCAGCGCGAAAGACACGAACTGCTCCCCTTCTTTCCCGGTCCACGGATTTGCCGGCCTCTCCGCCCGCGTTCGCCCTGGTTCTCTTCGTTCTCGGCACGCCCCGGATGCTAGAGCACCGATCTTGCGTAACCATTACCGGTTTCTTACGGATGGCTTAACTTCGCATCCTTCGTTGCGCGTGAATCGTGGGGCGCTCGCGGACGGGTTCGCGCCGTATGCGCGGGGGTGGTATAGAATTCCGTAAAAGGAGGACTCTGGGCATTGGATGACTGGGATATCGTTGTCTGGGCCGTAGTAGCCGCCCTGGCTTTCGTTGGTGAGCTGTTGACGGTTTCGTTTTTCTTGTTCTTCTTCTCGCTGGGAGCGGTGGTGGCGCTTGTGATGGCTCTCGTTGGAATAACCTCTCTTACGGCCCAGATCGCCGGTTTCATAGCGGCGTCGATATTAAGTATGGTTGTCTTGAGGCCGGCGCTCGTCAACAGGATCTCGCTCCGGAGCAGCGAGCGTTACGAGGTGCGTGGCAAGATCACGGGCAAGAATGGAGTTGCGACCGAGGAGATAGAGCCTGGCGGTAGCGGGACGGTTCGTATAGGCAGCGGCGAGTTCTGGACGGCGCGCTCCATATACCCGGATCAGTGGATTCAGGAAGGCTCGCGGGTGCGGGTGCTGCATACTGACGGGCTCACCGCTCTGGTCGAGCCCATCGAGGACGACAAAGGAGGCACGTGATGGCCGGGTTGATAGCTCTGGTAGTGGTGGCGGTGGTGGTGTTTCTGGTGGCGGCCAGGAGCGTTCGCGTCATCCCGCAGAGCCGGGTCGGGATCATCCAGCGCTTCGGAAGCTACCACCGGACGGCGGAGAGCGGGCTCGCGCTGGTCGTGCCCGTTATGGACAAGATGCTGCCCAAGACGGATCTCAGGGAGCAGGTCGTCTCCTTCCAGCCGCAGGCGGTCATCACGAGCGACAACGTTGGGATGCAGATCTCCACGGTCGTCTACTACCGCATCGTGGACGCCCGCGCCGCCGAGTACGAGGTCGCCAACGTAACCATCGCGCTGGAGCAGATCACGCAGACGAACCTGCGGAACGTGCTCGGCAACCTGACCCTGGACAAGACGCTCGTCTCGCGCGACGAGATCAACGCGAAGCTCCGCACGGTCCTCGACGAGGTGACGGAAGGCTGGGGCGTTAGGATAACGCGGGTGGAACTCAAGGAGATCATACCCCCCCGCGACATCCAGCAGGCGATGGAGAAGCAGATGCAAGCCGAGCGCACCCGCCGCGCCGCCATCCTGACCGCCGAGGGCGACAAGCGTTCCGCCATCCTGAAAGCCGAGGGCGAGAAAGAGTCAGCCGTCCTGAGGGCAGAGGGCGAACAGCGGAGCGCGGTCCTGCGGGCCGAGGGCGAGGCCGAGGCGTACCGCAACGTCCAGGCCGCCCAGATCGAGATGACAGGAGCACTATTCGAACGCCTGCAGAGCTCGGACCTCTCTCCCGAAGCCCTGCGCTTCCTCTACCTCAAAGCCCTCCCCGAGATGGCGAAGGGGCCGTCAAGTAAGCTCTTCGTCGTTCCCTCCGAGATACAGGATCTGGCCGGCATGATCGGCGCCCTCGCGGGCGGCGCGGGCATGGTGAACGAAGACGACGCTGCCGAAGAGGGAAAGCGTCGTCGGCTGGGTAATCCCAACGGCGAGTTCGCGCGCAAGGAGATCGAACGCCGAACGTAGACCGGCGCTGGTTTCGCCCGGATTCGCCTCGACCTATATACCATTGGTCGTCTTCCCGGTCTCCGGTTTCTGAAGCTCGCGCACAGACGCGGGGCGAGGAATGCCCGAGAGTGGGCATAATGTGGCGGCGTTTATACCGCCGGGGAAGACGGAACGCTACCATGTGTGAGATTCGCAGTCGTAGACGATGGAGGCATCGGTATGAACGTTCTGGTGAGCGGGGCAACGGGTTTGATCGGCTCGGCCCTCACGTCGGAGTTGACGGACGGAGGACACCGGGTGATCGGCCTTAGCCGTTCGCGGCCATCTTCGGAGGACACGGTGAGGTGGGATCCGGACAGCGGTTCCCTCGACGCATCGCGCCTCGAAGGTATGGACGCCGTAGTCCATCTCGCAGGCGAGGTCATCTTCTCCGGCCCCGCGGATCGTTGGACCCAGGCCAAGAAACAACGCATCATGGACAGCCGCAAGAAGGGAACGCGCCTGCTCTCCGGGGCCATCTCAGGACTATCAGATCCACCGAAGGTAATGGTCAGCGCCTCCGCCATCGGATACTACGGCGACCACGGCAACGAACTTCTCACCGAAGAGAGCGAGACGGGTTCGGACTTCCTCGCCGAGGTCTGCCGGGAGTGGGAGGCGGCTGCCGACCCCGCACGCGAAGCCGGCATCCGCGTCGCGCATCCACGGTTCGGGCTGATACTGAGCCCCGATGGGGGGGCGCTCGGGACCACGCTGCCCATCTTCAAGCTCGGGCTGGGCGGCAAGATCGGGAGCGGAAGCCAATACTGGAGCTGGGTAGCCCTCGACGACGTGGTGGGCGCCATCATCCACTGCCTCACGAACGATGCAGTGGGCGGACCAGTAAACGTCGGCTCCCCGAACCCGCTAACCAACGCTGAATACACCAAGGTTCTCGGAAAGGCCCTGAACCGTCCGACGGTCTTCCCCGTTCCCGCCCCGGCGGCAAGGCTCATGTTCGGCGAGGTAGCCGACGCCCTCCTGCTTTCGAGCCAGCGCATAGAGCCCGCGAAGCTGAAAGAGACCGGCTACGAGTTCCGCCACCCCGAACTCGAAGGCGCATTTCAGCACATGCTGGGGAGATAAGCGAGCTTCGCAGGACCTTCTCCGCGGGTAAAATGAGTCATGGATCGGGAAAACAACACGAGGTAGCGTGTTTGAGATGACCACCAAGGCCAGGCAGGTTACAGCTGAAGAACTCCTTGAGATGCCCGGTGACGGATTCCGCCACGAGCTGGTGGGGGGAGAGTTGAAGAAGATGACACCGGCGGGCAACAAACATGGATATCTGGCATTGGAGATAGCCTCGGAACTCAGGAGCCACGTCAAGGCAAACGGTTTGGGAAGAACCTACGCCGCCGAGACAGGGTTCAAGATCTCCTCGAACCCAGATACCGTTCTCGCCCCCGATGTCGCTTTCGTCAGGCAGGAGCGGCTGGATGAGATCGGCGAGGTAGGCGGCTACTGGCCCGGAGCTCCGGATCTCGTAGTCGAAGTAGTCTCCCCGAACGACCGGCACTCCGAGGTGGTGGAGAAAGCCATCGCCTGGCTCGAAGCCGGATGCCGGTTGGTGCTCGTTGCCGATCCGGAGCGTCGAGTCGTTACGTTGTATCGCTCGCTCGAAAACATCCGCATCCTCACAGCCAGTGACTCCATAGACGGCGCCGACGTGGTGCCGGGCTGGCGGTTGTCCCTCGCTGACATCTTCTCGTATGCGGGATCAGCCGCCTCGCTCCGCCCGAAAACCAGCTTCGCCCAATAATTCCTGCGCCTTCTCCGTCGCTTTCGCGTCCAGCGTGAGGACCAGCGCCGCCCGCTCGGTGTTGGAGTGACGGACGTACAGGTCGAGGATGTTTATGCCGTTCGAACCCATGAGGGTAGTGACCTCGGCGAATACACCTGGGCGGTTCTCGACCGGGATGGCGATGTCAGCATTTTCGCCGCTTTTTTCGACCAGGATGCCGCCGAGGGCGTCGTAGGCTTCGCGGGCTGCATGGAAACGGCCCTCCATCTTGTCTTTGTCCTGAATCTCACTTCCCAGTTGCGCCATCGCGCCCGCGAAAGCCGCCAACGCCTCGCCCAGCGCCGGGGCGTTCTCGGCCAGGATGTCAGACCACAACTGCGGGTTCGACGCCCCAACGCGGGTGAGGTCCCTGAAAGAGGGTCCGGCGAAAGACAACGCCTCGGGTGAGATGTCCGAGGCGACCTTGAGAAGCGCGGCGGCCATGATGTGCGGCAGGTGCGAGAGGGCTGCCATGAGAAGGTCGTGCTTGTCAGGGTCCACCGCCGTCGGGGTGGCCCCAAGTTCCCTCACGAAAGCGGCTACCTCCCGGTAATCATCCGGGTCTGTCTTGCCCGTGGGCGTGAGGAAGTAGCGGGCTCCACTGAACAGGTCAGCCTTCGCGTTGGCGACGCCGGAGAGCTGGCTCCCAGCCATCGGATGCCCGCCCACGAAACGAAGGTTGTGCTTCTCCGCCTCGTGGACGATGGCGTTCTTGGCGCTGGCCACGTCCGTGATGAGGGCGTCTGTCGGTGAGATCCCACCGACCAGCCCCGTAGTCTTGGAGATGGGCGCCGCGAGCAGCACGAGATCAGCCCTGCGGACTTCCTTGAGCGTCGAGGCGCGGTGTATCGCCCCAATATCGACAGCCTCTTCTAGCACGGTAGGGGCGTCGACGCCGACGACTTCCCAGCCTTTTTCGCGGGCGGCGAGGCCGACGGAACCCCCGATCAGACCTACCCCGACTATCCCGAGCGTGCGGCTCACGGCGTGTTGACCGCCTGGATCACACGATCGTTCTCTTCCGAATTGCCGACCGTGACCCGGCTCCATCCAGGATACCCGAGCGCCGCCCCCTCACGCACGAGCACCCCAGACTTCTCGAAATCCTCAGCCTCGAACCTGACCATTACGAAGTTGCCCTGTGACGGGATGTATTCCAGTCCAGCCTCCCCGAACGCATTCTGCAACCGGCCGCGCTCCCGGATCACGAACTCAGCCCGTTCCCTGACCTTCTCGCGCGCCAGCATGGACGCCGTTGCCGCGACCTGTGCCGCCAGGTTCACCGAGACCGGGAAGCGCACCCGCTCGGCGTAGTCCGCTATTCTTTCGGACGCGATGCCGTAACCCATCCGCAATCCCGC
>JACDAR010000198.1 GCA_013695335.1 Rubrobacter sp. | reverse complement strand
ACGCCGCGTGCGATCCCGCGTATGCTAGGCGGCACCCCAGATTCCCGCGAACCACGCGCCAGAAAACCGAGTATCTCTAACCTCTTCGGGGGTAGTTGCCCGGCCACGACATCCTCCTCGAAAACCGCCTCAAGGGTAATTTACCCTATTTTGCTCTGGACATCAAACAGTTGTTTGGTCTATATTGAAGAAGACGAGTAGAAGAAGGAGGAGGAGCGTCCCCACCCTCGCTCCCCGGAGGCCGAACGGGCGACCAACCAGAGCGGCTTCCCTGGGGTTCGACGGAGGATGAGAACGCCATCCTCGTCCCGGATTATACCGGGCGGGGTTCGGTATCTCGACCCCTGAAACGTCAGGTGGTACGGGCTTCTCCATAGTGAAGGGAGGAGCCTGTGTCCGGAGCAGTGCCGGGGGTTGTGAGGGGCGCTAGCCCGTCTGAGGTACATCGCTATCCATTGAGGCCGCGCGGTTTCGAGGAGCCGTTGTTTCCTTCGGCGGCTTCGCGGCGGGAGATCGGGGACCATCTACTGCGGGCGCCCTGGCTCCTGCGGGCTTCGGAGTTGATGCCGGGGATGGGGGAGTCCGCGCACGGCTTGAGGGAGGCCGTGGAGATCCGGGGCAGGGTCCAGGGACGGGTCGAGGTTGTGCGGTTCGGGAGGCGCGGGCGGTGTTCCTGGCGGCGGCGACGCATTCTGAGGAGACTGGGGTGGTGGCGGGAGGTCGCCGGGTGGTGGGATGAGGAAAGCTCCGCCGACCGGGTGGTGATCCGGGTTCTGCTCGGTGGCGGGGCCGTCGTGGACCTTGCCCGCGAACGCGCCGGAGGGTGGTTCCTCGTGGGGGCGTCAGATTGACGGAGGGTTCTCCCCGGGAGTTCGTCCACCTGCACGTGAGGAGCGGTTTCTCGTACGGGTATGGGACAGCCACGCCGGAGGAACTGGTAGCGGCAGCCGCGAACCTCGGCATGGATTCCGTCGCCATCACGGACAGGGACGGAATGTACGGTATCCCCAGGTTCCTCCTGGCGGCGGAAGAGCACGGCGTATCCTCCGTGGTCGGGGCTGAGGTCTCCGTGGAGGGTGGGGGACATGTGGTGTTGCTTGCGGAGGACATGGAGGGATACCGGTCCCTGTGCGGGCTCATCACGGAATACCGGTGTGGCTCCGAGGACAGGAGGCGTCCGCTCTGCCCGTTGAACTCCATCGCGGAGCGCTCGCGGGGGCTCGTCTGCCTCACAGGGGCCTTACCTTTCGGCCTGATACCGCGCCTGATCCTCGCTGGCGAGCGTCAGAAGGCTCTGGCGGCGCTTGGCATCCTTCACGAAGCCTTCGGGCCGGATGGGCTGTACATTGAACTAACGGACGATAAGACGGTCGGGTGCCGTCGGAGAACGAGACAGGTTGCCCTGTTCGCCGAAGAACAGGGGATACCGGAGCTCGCGACCAACGACATCGCCTACCTCCGGCCCGGCGACCACCGCCTGCACGAGGTGCTCGTTGCCTCCGCGAACCTGACTCGCCTGCCGGGACCGGAATACCGTCCCACGGATCAGCTCTATCTCAAGCCAGCGGAGAAGATGCAGAAGCTCTTCGAGGACTACCCACAAGCCCTGAAAAACGCGGCCCTGGTCGCCCGGAGGTGCGCCGGGGCCGTCCAGCTTACGGGAGAGGTTCGTGTGCCAACGGCGCGTTTCCCGGGCGATGAGCCACCGGAGGAAAGGTTGGCGCGGCTGGTCCTGGCGGGGGCCAGGAAGAGGTACGGGAAGCCGGATAGCCGGGTGCTCGGGAGGATCGACAGGGAGATCGCCTGCATAGAGAAGCAGGGATATGCGCCGTACTTCCTGATCGCCCGCGAGGCCGTCGGCATCGCCGCGGAACGCGGCGTGCCCGTCACGGGTAGGGGGAGCGCGGCCAACTCCGTGGTCGCCTACTGCCTGGGCGTCACCCGTCCCGAGCCGCTCTCCAACAGCCTGCTCTTCGAGAGGTTCATGCACGAGGGGAGGACGGATTGCCCTGACATAGACCTGGACTTCTGCTCTGAAGGCCGGGACGGGGTAAGGGACGAGCTCATGCGCCGGTACCAGCGGTACGGTGTGGCAGTGGCGGCCACGGTGCAGACCTTCTCCCTGCGCGGGGCCGTGAGGGTCGCGGCGCGGGCGCTGGGACACAGCCCGCGGCAGACGAACGAGCTCTCCCGGCACGTCCCTGTGCGGTTCAGGGACAGGGAACACGTCTTCAACCCGGTACACGGATGGGAGCAGGCGCTCAGGGAGCCCGCCATGCGCGGTCATCCCCTGCAGGACCGGGACAGGCACCGGCTGCTGATGGATCTTGCCTGGGGGCTTGCGGGGAGGTGCCAGGGGGCGGGAACCCACAACGGCGGCATGGTCTTCGGTAACGAGCACCACCATCTCGCCAGCCTCGTACCATTGGAGCCTTCGGGCAAGCCGGGGCTGCTTCGTTGTCAGTACGATAAGGACGATCTGGAATACGTCGGCCTCCCGAAGCTCGACCTGCTTGGGCTCAAGATGCACACGGCGCTCAAAAAGGCAGGAGAGATCGCCACTCAGCGGCTTGGCCAGAGGGTGGATCCCCACGATCCACCACCGGAAGACGGGGCCACGTACAGGCTCATACGCAGCGGCAAGAACGTGGGGATGTTCCAGCTCGAATCACCGGGACAGATGCACCTTTCGCGCAGGCTGCTGCCCCGCAGGTTCCCGGACCTCATAGCCCAGATCTCACTCTTCCGGCCAGGCCCGGTCAGGGGGAACCTCGTAGTCCCATACGTGAAGCGCCGCAACGGTCTCGAACCGTACTCCGTGATCCTGAAGGAGCTCGAAGCGGTTTTGAAGCCGACATACGGCATCCTGGTGTACCAGGAGCAGGTACTCGAGATCGCCCGCGTCGTCGCCGGGTTCTCCCTGGCCGAGGGTGACGCGGTGCGGCGGGCGATGACCCGGGACAGGGGCTTCGGGGCGATGGGGCGGATACGGGGAGCTTTCTTGCGGCGGGCCGTGGGGCGCGGGGTGCCCCGCGAGACGGCTGAGGAGATCCTCTCGTGGATGGAGGGCTTCTCGGTGTACGGTTTCCCCAAGGCCCACGCTGCGGCGTTCGCCGAGATCTCCTACGCCTCAGCCTACATGCGCCGCCACTACCCGGCTGAGTTCTTCTGCGGAATCCTGAACAGCCAGCCGATGGGCTTCTACTCCCCGAGGGCTGTCCTGAACGAGGCCCGCAGGATCAGGATCGAGGTTCTTCCCCCTGACATACACCTCTCGGGAGAAGGCTTCACGGTGGAGGATGACGGAAGGGCCATCAGGGTTGGCCTCGTCTACAGCAAGGGCCTCAGCCGGACGGCGATGCACTCGATACTCTCGGAGAGGAAGAAACCTTTCTCGTCCGTGGCCGACCTCTACAGAAGGACCCGCGTCGAACGGGATTCATTGCTGAACCTCATCCGGGGCGGATTCCTGGACGCGCTCGATCCCGAAAGGCCGAACCGGGCTGGCTTGCTCCGGGACACCCGCGGGCTGCCGAAGAAGCGTTCCGGGGATCATCAGCCCGAGATCCCAATCCCACATCCCGCAAGCTGGTGGATCTCCAGGGAGGGGGAGAACGTCGGGGATCTGCCACCCACGTCCGGGGAGCGGGAGCGCATGGAGTGGGGAGCTCTCTCCCTGAACGTGTCCCACCATCCACTCGCCCCGCACAGGGCCGCCCTGAGGAAACTCAGCGTCACTTCGAGCGAAGAGATGCTGACCCTGCTCCACGGGACCCGGACGCGGGCGGCGGGTCTCCTGGAATGCCTGCAACGGCCCCCGACGAAGAGCGGAAAGCCAGTGTGGTTTCTCCTGATAGAAGATGAAGCCGGATTGCTCCAGGCGACCATCTTCGAGAACGTCTACGAACGCTACGGTTGGCTGCTGCACCACAGGGGTTCTTATCTGCTGGAAGGCACGGTAGAGCAGACCGTAGACCACGGTTTCTCTTTCCTCGTGCGCGGCATCGGGGATCTGGGTGAGATGCTGGCGGGGGCGAGGGTTCCGGTCCCTGAAGCCAGGCAGGCTCCCGGTTCGTTCCTGCGCGCCGGGCGGCGGGGCAGGAGGGCCGGTTAGGCGCGTGGGAGATGATGTACTACAGATCCTGCCGACGGTGGCCTCGTTGCTGGCTCTCGCCCTCTCGCTGCTGAACCTGTATCTGCAGAGGCGGGATCGCCGTCCCCGGCTCAAGATAAGGGTTCGCTACGAGTACCGGGTTGGAGATCCCACGTCTCAGCATGATCGTGAAGATGGAGCTTTACCGCGCATTCACTACGACTCCCAGGAAGGACTTTATCTCAGGCTCGGCGACTTCCTCCGGGAGTACGATCTGGCGTACCCTTCGGGTACGCCGCTGGTCCGTTTCTCGCTCTCGAACGAGGGGGAGAGGGACATCTACCTCTCGAACATCTGGCTAACCCTCCAGGCCGGAAAGGGGCTGTTCCGGGAGAGGCTGGTGCTAAACCCAGTAGAGGACCGCATCATCTCACCCGAACTGGCTGGGGCCACGTCCAACCTCTTGCATTTCGAGAGCAACGGTGGGCGAACGGTGGAACTCATCCCGGGCGGTAGTGCCGGATACAAACTAGAGTTGGTGCGCCTCGCCAACACACTCAAGCAGGAGGGCTATACTGGCAACACCCATATCACGCTCGAAGCCGCAGACAGGATCGGCAACACCTACCGCGCCCGCTTCGAGGTAAACACTGACCTGTGGGCCTATCCGAAAGAGTAAGGAATCTGGGATTGTATGCTGAGATTTCGAACCCTGCAGACTTCGTTGCGAATTTGCCTTCCCGCGATCACTTTGAGCAAGGCTCTATCAAGCAACGATAAGCAACTCGTAAGCCACGGCAAAAACATACATTCTGGGGATGCGGTTGCGGTTCTGAGAGGGTAAGATGCATGGGCATCCTTATGGTGGTGGTGGCCGTGCTCATCGCCGTGTCGGCAGGGGTGGCCGCGGCGGCGATGATAGAAGGTACACCAGGGGACGACAAGCTCATCGGCACCGCGAACACTGACACCATCTACGGTAGGGGCGGCGACGACCTGATCGAGGCTCGCGAGGCCCGCGACATAGTGTTTGGTGGGAATGGCGACGACGACCTCTATGGGGAAGAGCTAGGAGATCAGCTCTTCGGCGGCGCTGGCGATGATTACATCGTTGGTGGCGGTGGCGAGGACGAGCTCTTCGGCTTTGGCGGGAACGACGTGATCGTCTCCGGCGACGACAAGAAGGCAGACGAAGTGCGCTGCGGCACGGGCTACGACGTCGCCTACTTGAGCGGCCCCGACCATAGCGTCCTGACCAACAACCACCAGTGCGAGGAGATCTACACCTTCCAGAGCTTCGACGGGATCATGAACCTCGGAGGCACGGCAGGCAGCTAGCTTTTCGAGGGCTGATCTCAATTACTGGGGCGGGAGGGCTTTCTAGCTCTCCCGCCCCGGTAAGTTCTGTAAGCCCAGAATAACGTGCAGTCTTTCGCAGGCGAAGCGTCTAATCCACGGCGGCTATGGCCGTGGCGTACTGGTCGCCTTCGAGAAGGGTTCTGAATGCGTCTTCGGAGATCCTGGCGCGCCCATTGTTGCCCCAGTTCTCTCTTCCCCACGAGTTCAGGACTCCCACCCAGTTCTCGTCACCCATGCCCCAGTGAACCCTGGGCACGCAGATGGCGTGCCTGCCGCGCACGCTTCCAGCCGGTTCTATGAACCAGCCGTTCTCACGCGCGGGATCGTCCATCCCGCTCCACCACTCGACGCCGATGCATACGGGTCCGATGGTGAGAACCCAGGAGACTACCTCCTCGACGGAATAGGAGAAGGCGTAGCCGTTGAGCACACCCCGCCTGCGCCACTCTTTCATCGCGCTACGCAGGGAGGTGCCTGTCTGTCCACTGCTCCAGTTATCGGGGAACTCGTCGTGCTCTGTGGTCGCGTGGTAAGCCTCGAAGCAATAGTCGCTTTCGATGTTCTGGCGCCTCGGCTCGCAGTTGACCGAGTTGCCGATGGCGAACGAAGTGCAGGCTCCTTCCTTGAGCTGGTTGAGATCCGGCATCCCGCCCCATCCCCATGCTTTTTCGCCTTCGAGGGCTGGCCTCGTCAGAAACGAAGAGAGGGCGTGGTCACGCTCGTCCACCGGACCAGGCGCCCAACCAAGTGTTCGCGGATAATCTTCCATGCCTCCTCCTTACCGGTGATCGCCACACCAGACGGCGTGAGCGGCTTTCAGTTGATCGAGCGCACGGTAGAAAAGAGCGATGAATCTGCAATGAATTCGCGGTGAACTTGCAGTGAAAGATTTCAGGGCTCACGGATGATAGACAGCAGCTTATATGCTAGATTAGTTTGCGTTCATGGGCCCGTAGCTCAGTTGGGAGAGCGCCGCCTTCGCATGGCGGAGGCCACGAGTTCGAGTCTCGTCGGGTCCACTCTCCACTTTCGCGCCGCTGCAAAAGAGCATCGTTGGGAAAGAGGTCAGTGGTTATACTGACGGTAGACGAACCCCGCGAATCTTATGGTCGAACATCCGGCCCGGAGGTCTGGTTTCATGTGTAGGAACATCAGGACGCTTTTCAACTTCGAGCCGACGGCCACTGACGCGGAGATCCGGGCCGCTTCCCTGCAATACGTGCGGAAGATCTCCGGTTTCAACAAGCCATCCAGGGCGAACGAGGCGGCCTTCCATGACGCCGTCGAGGATATAGCGAGGATCTCGGAGCGGCTGCTCGCGTCACTGGAAACGGCGCCGCCGCCGAAGGACAGGGAAGAGGAAGCATCCAAGGCGAAGGCCCGCTCCGCGCTGAGATTCGGCGTTTGATCCCACCATGGAACTAGGACTCTACACCTTCGCCGACGTCGGGCCGGAGATAGACCCGGCGCAGAGGCTGCGCAACCTGCTTGAGGAGATCGAGCTCGCTGACCAGGTTGGCCTCGACGTTTTCGGCGTCGGCGAGCATCATCGCCCAGACTACGCAGTGTCCTCGCCAGCCGTAGCGTTGGCGGCTGCCGCTGGGCGCACTAAAGACATCCGCCTGACGAGCGCGGTCACTGTTCTCAGTTCAGACGATCCGGTACGGGTCTTCCAGGACTTCGCCACGCTGGATCTCATCTCGGGAGGCCGCGCGGAGATCATGGCGGGCCGAGGCTCCTTCATAGAATCCTTCCCACTCTTCGGCTACGACCTTGGCGACTACGATGAACTGTTCTCCGAGAAGCTCGAACTACTGCTGAAGCTGCGTGAGTCCGAGAGCGTGACGTGGTCTGGCAGGCATCGGGCGCCGCTCGACGAGGCCGGTGTGTACCCGCGCCCGGTCCAGAACCCGCTGCCGGTCTGGATCGCCGTCGGCGGAACACCGCAGTCCGTGGTCCGTGCCGCGGTTCTCGGGTTGCCGCTGGCCATCGCCATCATCGGCGGCCAGCCGGAGCACTTCGCGCCGCTCGCCAGGCTGTACCGTCAAGCCGCGAGGGAGGTGGGCCATGATCCGGAACGGCTACCCATCAGCATCAACTCGCACACATACGTCGCCGATACGTCGCAGCAAGCGTCTGACGAGTTCTTCCCCAGCTATTCCGCGATGATGAATCGCATAGGCCGCGAGCGGGGTTGGCAGCCTATGCGCCGCTCTCAGTTCGAGGCTGGGCGCTCACCGCGCGGCGCGCTCCTGGTAGGAAGCCCGGAGGAGGTGGTGGAGAAGATCCTCTTCGAGCACGATCTCTTCGGCCACCAGCGCTTCATGGCCCAGATCAGCGTCGGCGCGATGCGGCACGATAAGGTGATGCGCGCCATCGAACTGTTCGGCGCCGAGGTTGCCCCGGCAGTCCGCAAGGAAATTTCATGCAGCTCAACCGTGGTCGCCACAGGCGAACATCAGTCATAAGTGACCGACGCGTGAATACACTTCCGATGACTCGCTAGGGTGCATCACCCCGAATAAACAGGCTTTTGCAGCAGTCTTGTAAACTCTGGGATGCGAGTCTCGCCGGGTCCGCTTCTTCTATCCCAGTAGTTGGAAGGCCAGCCACGTACCGCCGCCTCCCACCAGCGTGCCGAGCGCAAGTTCGATGGGCGTGTGCCGCCCGAGCCGGGCCCGCGCCCACCACACGAGCGGGACGAGCACGAGCGCTGGAGCGCCCCATAGTCCGAACACGAACAGGAGGCACACCGCCGCGCCAGAGACGCCAGCGGCGTGGAGTGACAGGTTGATCCCGGTCGAAAGCAAGGCGAAGAGCGCCGTGGCGATGGCGTAGGCGAGGAGTACGGCCCGCAGCGCGGCTGGCGCATCAAGCAGCGTCACCAAGATAAAGGCCCCAACGTGAAGCGCCGCGACGACGCGCAGCGGCCCGACGCGCTCCGACTGCGGGATGCGGCGCGGATCGCTGACCTTGCCCGAGCGGGTGAGAAAGAGCAGATACAGCAGGGACAGCCCGCTCGTCAGGAAGACGCAGAGGAGCGCCCAGAATAGTCCCGGTACGCCTGCGGAGGCAATGCCCACCAGTAAGAAGAGCGGGACGGCCATCACGGGGAGGCGGGTGGCGGCGGAGATGAGTTCGGCTATCCTTGTGGTCTTCACGGGATGGAGTCTACAGTGAGGAGGACACGTGGTGTTTGCCAGCGACGTGATACAGGCCATCGAGAGAATAGCTCCCCCGTCCCTCGCAGAAACCTGGGACAACTGCGGCCTCCAGGTTGGAGACCCATCATCCCGAACAAGCCGAATCCTCGTGGCCCTGACGCCGCTCCCCGAGGTCTTCGACGAAGCTGAAGAAACGGGCGCGGATTTTCTCCTCTTCCACCACCCGCTCATCTTCGGCGGCATCGAGAGCTTGGACACCGGCTCTTATCCGGGGGATCTCGTGTCGCGGGCCATCCGTTCCGGCCTGACCGTCTATGCCGCCCACACGAGCTACGACGCCGCCCCGGATGGTGTGTCCGTCGCGCTGGCAGGGGCGCTCGGGCTTGGCGGCCCGCTGGAAGTCGTCGCGCCGCGCGGATGGTTGCGAAAGCTCGTCGTGTTCGTGCCGGAAGACTATGTGGAGGCTGTCGCCGACGCCTTGAGCGATGCTGGGGCTGGTGAGATCGGGGACTACACCCACTGCACTTTCCGAACCCCTGGGACCGGCGCCTTCCTGGGCGGCGAAGCGAGTGATCCCTACCTCGGCGAGAAAGGCCGCCTGGAGCGGGCACCCGAAATACGCCTGGAGACTGTGATTCCCGCCCACTTGATAGGACGTGCCACGGAGGCCGCCGTCGCGGCCCATCCTTACGAAGAGACCGCGCTGGACGTGTATTCCATCGAAGGGCATCCGAAAGGATGTGGATACGGCAGGATCGGGATGCTGCCAGATCCGATGACGCCGGACCGGTTGGTGGATCACGTCTCGGAAAGGCTCGGCTTTCCGGCGCGGCTCGTCGCTGACCCTGATCCCGGAAGGCGGATCGAACGTGTTGCGGCGCTCGGAGGGTCAGGCGGCTCGTTCCTCCGGCAAGTCGCGGCATCGGGAGCTGACGCCTACGTGACAGGAGACATCGACTACCACGATGCGCTGCTCGCTGAATCCCTCGGCCTCAGCGTCATAGACGCCGGGCACGCGGCCACGGAACTTCCTTCGCTGCAACCGCTCGCCCAGCGTCTCGCCGGGTTGGTTGACGTTCCTGTCGAGGTCAGCAGGGTGCAGCGTTGACGCGCCCCTTCGAAGAGGTTTGCTGAAACGCGCCGTGCAGTTTTTCAGCAAACCTGTCGGTCCGCACTGGTTTTGCGGAGAAATCTCGGCTTACGGCGGCTACCGTTCGAGGCCGATACAGTATTCGATCTCCGAGTAGTCCATAGTTCCCTTCGGATAGTAGTTCAGCGTGAGCCCGAGCAATTACAGACTTTGTTCGGCTGATCGACGAAGCTCTCGTGCGAGTCGCAGGCTATGGGGTAAAGCGTCCACGTCAGAAGGATCGTGACCACGGTGCCGATCAGGAACCCGTTCTTCGAAGTTCGCCATGCGGAGGAGAAGATCAGGGCGCACACTCCGCCGCAGATCAGGGACAGAAACAGAACCAGCAACGTAGCCAGCGTCGAACTGCTATCCAACGACCACTGGTGGTTCACGTTGGTCAGCAGCAGATACCAGAACTTCCCCAGATAAACCGCCGCGACGACTGCGGCGAACAGCCACAACGCCGCACGCCAGGTCCACCAGCCCGAATCGCCGACATCCCCAATTCTCTCCCCACGTTCAGCCACTTTCGGACATGAACTTTTCCAACTCGTCTTTCGTGGGCAGGGTGCTCATGGCGCCGAAGCCCGTGCAGGCGAGAGAGCCAGCCGCCGTGCCCCGCAGCGCGGCTTCGCGCACCGTTTCTTCATCCCATTCGGTATCGGAGAGATGGACGAGGGTTGCGGCGAGGAAGGCGTCGCCAGCCCCTGTCGCGTCAACGACCTCGACCTCGAAGGCAGAGACGTTGCCGCTGAAATCCTTGGTGGCGTAGAAAGCCCCGTCGGAGCCGAGGCTGACGAGGACGAGGGAGACGCCGCGATCCAGCAACATCTTCGCCGCCTCTTCGGGGTCATCGGCGCCGAGGAGTGGCATTAGCTCGTCGTCGCCCAGCTTCACGATGGAGGAGCGGTCGAGGAGCGGATCGACGGCTTCGCGGGCGGCGTCCGGGCTCTCCCACAGATGCTCCCGAAAGTTCACGTCGAAGGCGACTGGGACGCCGAGGTCGTTGGCCACTTCGGCCAACCTGTGGGTCGCGGAGCGGACTGGCTCCCGGATCAGAGGTATGCTCCCGAAGTTCACGAAGGATGCCCCCGAGACCAGATCCTCCGTCACGTCGTCCTCCGAGAGCAGCTCGTCTGCTGCGGGGCTGGAGCGGTAGAACGTGAAATCTCTGTCGCCGTCGTCGGAGATCTCCACGAAGGCCAGCGAGGTCCGCGTCGGCGGTTTCTGGCGCACGACGCCCGAGGTCTCCACGCCCTCGGATTCCAGCGCCTGCAGGATGAACGTGCCGAAGAGATCATCGCCAACGCTCCCGATGAAAGCCGCATCCGAACCGAGCCTGGAGGCGGCCACAGCCACGTTCGCGGGCGCTCCGCCTGGGCGCGCGATGAAAGGCAACTCCACCGAAGATTCACCCTCGGACTGGTAGATGTCCGAGACCACCTCACCCAAAGCCACTATCTTCCCCAAAACACTCCTCCTATCCGGTACCAAAGCTAGAGGTCTACTTTGCCGAGGCTCCGTATATTTTCATCCGAGTATCCGGCTTCCCGCAGAGGGGAGATCACATCCCGTTCCAGGTCAGGCACGTAACAAACCACGAGGCTCGTCTCGCCATCGAGCACGATCCGCACGTCGCCAATTCCCGCAGGCAATACGCACGACTCGGCCCTCTCCAGCCGCTCCGAGCCACCTTCGTACTCGATGTTCACAGGCCCGCCGACGTTGGCGAGCGTCATGCAACGCCTGGGATGCGAAGGCTCCTCGTAAGGTTGGGTCAGCGTCCAGCGTTCGAGCGCGAAGTACGGCCCGGCGCAGCACAGAAGACGGCGATTCGCCCCATCTTCGACGACGAGGCCGGGGTTTGGATGCGGCATGTAGTCAGTCTTCAGTTCGTCCAGGGTGGCGTTTATGTTCGCGTCCCATTCCTCGGCGCCCAGGCGGTTGCCGTACAGGTCGGTGGGCATCACGAACTGGCCGAGGTCAGAGGTTTGCTGCACCTCGAAGATGAGCGTGTCAGGCCCGAAGGTGTGGAGTATGCCGCCTGGCACGTACACCGTGTCGCCCGTGCGTATTTCGAGCCTCGGCATCACGGCGTCGTAATCTTCGGCCTTGAACGCCTCGAAGAGATCGTCACGGGAGAACCCATCTTTGATGCCTGCCAGGATACTCGCGCCTTCCGCAGCCCACAGGATGTGCCAGGCTTCGCTCTTGCCGTGTGGCTCGCCGTGTTTGGTCCGCGCCGTCTCGTCGTCGGGATGGAGGTGGACCGGGAGCATGTGCGACGCGTCGAGGAACTTTTCGAGGAGCGGGAAGTGTGGCCCGCTCCATCCCTCCCCGACCAGCTCATCAGGGAACTCCTGGACGAGATCGTGGAGCAGGCGTCCTTCGTACTCGCCGTTGGTCACCGTGGCGCGGGCGTCGCGGTAGTCGCTCACCTCCCAGGTCTCGGCGACCACGCCGTCGGGCGCGTCCTGTTTGCCGATCATCTCGGGGATCAAACGTTCCCCGAAAGAGTAGCTCCTGACGTGATACGTCAGCTTTATGGGATAGGCTTTCATCTTCCCTGCCCCGCTGGGATCCCGAACAATTCGTACTCCTTTCCCTTCGCCGCTTCCCCTGCGCGGTATTCTACAGGCGGGTGGCGGGCCGTGATACGAGAGCAACCGTCTTAAAAGTCAAGGAGTCAGGGCATGAGGACATCTCCAAATAGCACCATCCCTCATCAAGGCGCCTGGGATCGAGAGCAGCTTCCTCATGCACGCCACCAACGCAACCTTCT
>JACDAR010000150.1 GCA_013695335.1 Rubrobacter sp. | reverse complement strand
AAGAGGTCCACGACCTGCACGTCTGGGAGATCACCAGCGGTTTCCCGGCCCTGGCTGCCCACGTGCTCGTCGGCAGGAACCGCGACTGCCACGACCGTCGCCGCGAACTGGAGAAAGTCCTGTACCGTAAGTTCGGCATCGAACACACTACCTTGCAGATGGATCACGCCGGGGATCACGCGTCCGAACATCCGGGACGCCTGGCTTTCCTCCCCGATATCGAACGCCGCGACCGGGGTTCGGCCCCTGGCTAACTTCCGGCCCGCCCCCTGGCCGCCTCCAGCCTCCGCCCCCAATCCTCGCCCCACCGCGCTTCGGCGGCGCTGGCGACATCCTCTTCAGGAAGTTCGCCGGAGACGAGCGCCGCTTCGTAGCCGTTGAGATAGCCGAGGCGCGCATCCCGCAAAACGTAAGGCGCTTCCCACGCGGGGAGATCCAAGCCCCTCCACATCGCAACCATCTCCGACGCAGCCCGGAACACGCCCCTGCCAGCGTCTTCCTTCCCGAGCCCCTCCCCCGCCGCCCGGCACACAGACCGCAGCTCGTCCGGGGTAAACCCGCCCCTAGCATCCCCTCCGAAAGCGTGACGGCCAAGGGCCTGGGGCAGCGGGTATCCTCCGGCTGCCGGGTCTCCGTTCGTACCTCGAAGATCTCCTCCCACCGGCAGGATGTTAACAGCAGCCTGGATGGTTGCGGGCCGATTGTTAAATTATGGGATCTAGTATTGCTTTTTCGTTCAGGCTCGTTTACATTGAGGTGGCTTTGCGCAGGAAGCGCATCCCGTATGACGTCGACACAGGTGGGGTACCGTCCGATATGGGTCGCAAGCCCTTAACATCCGCAGGACAGAGAAGGATGCTAGTAGGGCTGCTGATCGCTGCCTGCCTGGCGCTCGGTGTCTTTGCGATTGCGATGTCCGTCATGGGCAAGGAGAATAAGGAAAGCCAGCAGGCTCCGAAAGCCAGCCCCCAGGATGCGGCAGCCGCCGCTGAGATGGCTACATCGTCCAGGGTCGAAGGGCGGGCTCTGGCGGCGGGGATGATCGCAAAGAGCAAGGCGGAAGCTGCAGCGGCCCGCGAAGCCGCGAGGGAAGCGGCGGCTGCCCGCGAAGCCGCGAGGGAAGCGGCTGCCGCCCGCAAGGCAGCGGAAGAAGCGGCAGCCAAGAAAGCTGCGGCAAAGAACGCAGCGGTTACCGAGGCATCACCCAACCCGGCGATCCCGGCTGACACCACCATGTACCTGACGGTGCCCAAGCTCGGGCTTCAGGACATCCCGGTTGTAGAAGGAACTACGGAGGCCAGCCTGGGCCAGGGCGCGGGCCACTACACCGGCAGCGGATATCCCTGGTACCCTGGTTCCAACACGTATGTCGCCGGGCACCGGCTCGGCTATCCGGGGACCCTGAGCGATCACGTCTTCTACTACCTGCCCAACCTGGTGGTGGGGGATGAGGTCATCCTGACCGACACCCTCGGCCAGACCTACACCTACCAGGTGAGCGAGATCCTGGAGGTCCCGATCACCGACCTCTCCGTGACGACCGCGGTACCCGGCAGGGATATGGTCTCGCTGCAGACCTGCATAGAGAACTACGGAGACTACTGGACGGAAGGCCCCAACTGGTACGTCCGCTACGTCGTCCAGGCCGACCGCGTCTCCTGATCCAGCCTCCCCGCAAGACACAATCCCCGCTGAATTAGTCCCTAGTTCCATCCACCCTGCATCCCGGCGCGGGTCGAGGGATTTGTTACAGTTGCGCGATGGGAGGCTACGGGGAGGCGTGGGAGCGATTCGTTTCGGAGAGACGGCTGGAGTTCGGGGGCCACATGGACCCAGGCTGGCAAGACGGGCACGCGCTCTCGGCCTCGCTCATAATTCCTGTCGAGTCCGCCATCCTGCGCGAGCGCCTGGATCCCCTGAGAAGCGCTGTGCGGCCCATGCCGTTCGTGTCGCTGCATCCGGATCACTTCATGCACATCACGCTGTTCCTCCTCGGTTTCCTGGTCCCCGAGCCGGAGGACGAAGGTGAGATCTCACCAGAGCGGCTCACGGATATAGAGATCCGCGCCCGGCCGACGCTTGCGGATTTTCCAGCCTTCGACCTGAAGCTCGCCAACCTCAACGCCTTCCCGGGCGCAGCTTTCGTCGAGGTACACGATGGGGGCGGAATCCAGAAGCTGCGCGACGCCTTGAGCAGCGAATGTGGACTGAAGAACCCCACGGGGCCGCCGCACATGACGCTGGCGTACTTCCAGGCCCCGGACGGCACGCTGGCCCCAGACTGGCTCATCTCGACCATCGAACGCTACAGGGACTGGCCCGTTGGGGAGATGAGGGTCGAAGAGGTGGAGTTGACGCTGCTGGATCTGCGTCGCGACTACCCCGAGCCAGAGTGCCTGGCCCGTATACCACTGGGATGATTGGGTTTCAGATGGAGCGCGATAAACGATATGCTGGCGGCCGAACTCTCCTCGTTTAATCCCGGAGCATCTCCGGGGTTAGCAGCCACCGCAACTTACCCGTACTATTCTCGGCACCGAAGCGAATGCAGACTACTCCGCCCTTTTTGATCTTTATGTCGAGGCCGTCAGGGTCGCCGGTGAGCAGGTACGCGGCGAGTTGGTGTATGCATGGCCTGTGGCCCACGAGGGCCAGGCTCTCGACCCGTGAGTAGGGTACGAGCTCCTTTACTACCTCGCGTGGCGGGATGTCGGGTTGGAGCGGCGTGAATGATTTGGGGGCTGGCCATTCCGTCGTCTCGGCCAGGATCTCGGCGGTCCGCCACGCGCGGGCGAAGGGGCTGCTGAGGACCGCCTGCACCCCAGGCGCCATCCTGCCTAGTTTGCGGGCAACGGCCCGGAAGTCCTCTTCACCTTCTGGCGTCAGCGGGCGCCCCGAGTCATCCGGCCAGCGGGCGGGGTCGCGGTTGTGGGCTACGGCGTGGCGTACGAGGTAAAGGTCCATGGTCTATCCGTCGGCCTGCTCGGGGATTCTTGCCTCCATCTCTTTCCAGAGCCCCTTCCACTTCTTGCCCTTCTTCAGCGACCGGAACGCCCCCGACTCTGGTAACGAATCCTGTATATCTTCGGCTTCCCGAAGCATACGTCCGGCCCTGACGCCCATCTGGAAGCTGACCCGTTGCGGAAGATCCTCGTCGGCCCCAAGCTCCCGCAGGAGGTCAGCGGCGACTACGGCATCTTGATGCAGGCCGAGCGCATCCTGGAGTTTCTTGAGGCGCGCTATGGCCTTCTCGACGGGCTCGCCGTAGATGTCCGCGAGCGGCTCCAGCGTGTACCGAAGCCGCCTGGACCTCTTGCGTAGCCGGTGGTAGTCCTCCGGGGATGCGGAAGCATCCAGCTTCTTCGCGGCCTTGCGGGCCTTTTTGTGGCGGTCCCGGACAAGGCCGGGCGCGACCGCCAGGATGGATTCGTCAGGCGAAGGGCTGCGGCCCCGCCGGAGCGTGCCAGAGAAATCGGCGACGAGCCGCTCGTAGCGCTTCGAGTCGAGCACCGCCAGCATCCTCTCTCTGACTCTGGTCCGATGCTCTCCCAGGATGTCCACAATCCGCCGCGAATCCTCGTCTTCCGGGTCATCGGCGAACATGGCGATATGCACGTCGAGATCCCGAACTTCCCCAAGGGCGTCAGCTACGTGTTTGAGATCCCGCTCGTACCGCCCGGCCCTGCGCGGCAGTAAGTTCGCGTAGATCCGGAGCGCGTTCCGCAGGCGGCGGGTCGCGACGCGCATGTCGTGCAATTCTTCTGGGTCATCGCCGAGCCTGACGCCTGGCTCGCGGGCCAGCATGATGGCGAAGTTACGGCGCAATACGGCGAAAGCTACCTGGCCTGCCGTGCTGGAGGCGTCGAATCCCGTGGGTCCGAAATCCGGCTCGACCGTTGGCTCCAGGCCAGCCGCCAGCAGGCCCGTACCGAACTTGGAGCGGGAGGCAGGAAGGAGGCCCAGGTCTTGCCGCAGCGCATCGACGAACTGCCGCATCTCAGCGGATTCCGCAGGCACCTCGACCTCGACACGCAGGAGCCGGAAGAACTCCGCGCCTTCTCTTGCGGAGCGGACCTCGGGCTTCCATATCTCGCAGTCGTCAAGCGCGATCTCACCCGCATTCCTGGAGTCGGAATCGCGCAGCCTAACCACGAACGTCCTGCGCCAGGTACGGTTCTCGAACAGCGGGCGAAGTTCTCTGACGCCCCTGAGGGTCTTCAGGAGATCCCCGACCGTCCCGCCTTCTTCGAGCTTCTCCAGGCCACCGTCTCCCAGCGGCTGCGTGAGCTCGCGCCTGCGCCTGAGTCCATCTTCAGCGGGCGCTAGAGACTTCATGGTGGCTTCGGCGCGTTTGCCCCTGCGGCGGACGCGCAGGACGTAGCCCGCGCGGTAGAGCCGCCAATCTTCGGTGTCGAAGTACGTGTCCGAGAGGCGGCGGGTCTCACCGGCGGCGATGGAGACCGTGTCAGGGACACGGTCGTTCAGCCATTGCTCGACGGGGCCGAACTCGTCGGCATCGAACTGCCATTCGATCTCAAGGTCAGGCGCCGTCTGCCGCTGTATATGAATTGCCAACCGCCTCCGCTATCTACTATCCCAGAAGGCGCAAAATGTAGCACAAGCGCCAATGCCGGACAATCAGAAACGTCACACGACACCAGTATGTATCATGGCGGTGATGTCCGGGTTGGCCATCTCAGAGATCGAGGTAGTGCTCCGGTTGCTTGTGACCGTGGCGTTGTGCGGCGCCATCGGCTTCGAGCGCGAGACGCGCGACCAGTCCGCAGGCTTCAGAACCCACATCCTCCTAGGGCTTGGGGCGGCGCTGTTCACGCTGGTCTCTGCCTACGGCTTCGCCCCGTTTACCGAGGCGGCGCTCGAGAGCGGGGGACGCGGCGTTCAGTTCGACCCGACGCGGATAACGGCCCAGGTCGCCACGGGCGTCGGGTTTCTGGGGGCTGGTGCGATCATCCGGCAGGGTACGGACATCAGGGGGCTCACGACCGCAGCGAGCCTCTGGGCGACGGCGGCGATCGGGGTGGCCGCCGGGGCTGGCTACCTCTTCGGGGCAGCAGCCACGACCACCATCGTGCTGCTCTCGCTCTACCTGCTGCGCAAGGTGCGGGCCTTGATCATCCCGCGCCTGAGAACTGACTACGGAATACTGAGCGTCACCTTCGAAGGCCCCGGTAGCGGCATCTCAGATGTGACAGCGCTGCTCGAAGATCACGACATCACCGTGCGCAGCCTCGACGCGGAGCTGGAAAGCGAGAAAGCCCACTACAGCATCCGTATGCGCATCCCGCCATCACGCAACGCCCAGGATGTTCTGGAGGAGATCACCGCCCTCCCCAACGTGAAGCGCGTGGGAATAACGGGGCTGCGGGATCTGGAATAGCCTCTAACCTGGGTCTTCGAGCAGGATGGCCTGGCTGTCGAGAGGCTCTTCGCCTTCCGGGGGGCGGAGGCGTTCGAAGGAGCCGTCGGAGCGGAGTTCCCAGGCGTTTGCGGTGTCGGAGATCTGGAGGTCGAGGATGCGGCGTATCCTGTTGCGGTGGCGCTCTTCGCGCAGCGGATAAACGTTCTCCACTCGCCGGTCCAGGTTGCGCTGCATCAGGTCGGCTGATCCGAGGTAGATCTTCTCGTCATCCCCCTCCCCGAAGGCGAAGACGCGCGCGTGTTCCAGGAAGCGTCCGACCAGCGAGACCACGCGGATGTTCTCGCTCACCCCTTCGAGGCCGGGCCGCAGGCAGCAGATACCCCGGATCACGAGGTCCACCTTCACCCCGGCCTGGGACGCTTCGTAGAGGTCTTCGATCATCTTCGGGTCAGTAAGCGAGTTGGTCTTGCAGGTGATGCGGGC
>JACDAR010000131.1 GCA_013695335.1 Rubrobacter sp. | reverse complement strand
GCCCGCCACCTCGCAACCCGCCTTCCGCAGCATCTCCCGCGCCTCCTCCACGCTCAGGCCCTGGACCACAGGGACGTCTATCCGGCTGGTCTCGGGGGAGCCGGAACTGACGATCAGGTCCACCTCGATGCCAGCCTTCGTCTTCTCTCCCGCTTGGGGATCCTGGCCGGAGACCTCACCCTCGGGCACCTCCCCGCTCGGGGCCACCTTGCGCTCGCCGGCTTCGAGGCCAGCCTCCCTGAGCAGATCCTCGGCCTCCGCTGGGGTCAGGCCGACGAGGTCGGGCGATTCGACGATCCGGGGGCCACCGCCCACGGCCAGGGCGATCCGCGAGCCCCTGGCGACCTCCTCGCCGCCGTGAACAGACTGTTCGAGCACCTTGCCCTCGTCCTCCCCGGCGCTCTCCCTCCGCTCGACGGAGACCCCAAAGCCCTCGTCGGCGAGGCGCTTCCGCGCCTCCTCTTCGTCGAGCCCGACCACCCCTGGCACCTCTCCCCGTCCGACGCCCAGGGCCTGCCCGGCTTCCTCCGCGCCCCGTCCCAGGGA
Source organism: Rubrobacter sp. (assembly GCA_013695335.1). Lineage (GTDB taxonomy): Bacteria > Actinomycetota > Rubrobacteria > Rubrobacterales > Rubrobacteraceae > JACDGB01. The sequence goes on along the minus strand of JACDAR010000131.1, from coordinate 2,313 downwards.
GCCAACCACGGGCCCGTCAGGGCCCCGCGACAGGACCAGACCAGCCAGGGCGAGCAGGGCGAATAGCGCCACCAGGAGCGCCAGGAGCGCCCACAGCCGGAAGCGGCCACGGCGCGGCCCGCCAGGGCTTCCGGGGAAGGCAGCGGGCGCGGCGAGCCGCTGCGTCGCGGCCTCCCCCGCGGCCGACGCCTGGACCGGGCCCTCCGCTATCCGCCGAAGATCCGAGGCGAGATCCTCAGCCGATCCGTACCGGTCCCCTGGTCTCTTGGCCAGGAGCCTCATGACGAGGGCGTCCAATGCCTTCGGGATCTTCGGGTTCACTTCTCCGGGAGGGCGCGGCGGCTCGGTGACGTGCTTAATGGCAACGCCGACCGCGCTGTCGGCCTCGAAGGGCAGCTCGCCGGTGAGCATCTCGTACAGGACGATGCCCAGGGAGTACAGATCGCTCGCGGGGCCGAGGGGGTCGCCCATCGCCTGCTCCGGAGACATGTAGTTCGCGGTGCCAAGGACCAGGCCGCTCTCGGAGATCGTGGCCGCTTCGGCGGCCCGAGCTATGCCGAAGTCGCCCACCTTGGCGTCGCCCGACTCCGTCAGGAGGACGTTCTGGGGTTTGATGTCCCTGTGGATGACGCCGGCCCCGTGGGCCACGCCGAGGGCGTCGGCGACCTGCGCGGCCAGCCGCGCAGCTTCGCCGGGGTCCAGGGCGCCCTCGCGCAGGATGAGATCCTTGAGCGTGCCACCCGGCACGTGCTCCATGACGATGTAGTAGGAGCCGCCCTCCGAACGCCCCCGGTCGTAGACCTGAACAACGTTAGGATGGTTGAGGGAGGCTGCGTTCTTCGCCTCGCGCTCGAACCGCCCGACGAACCCCTCGTCCCCGGCGTAATGTTCCCTCAAAACCTTGAGGGCGACGTCGCGGCCGAGATCCCCGTCGTGGGCGAGATAGACTTTGCCCATGCCACCGCCACCCAGAAAGCGCGAAAGGGCGTAACGGTTGTCTACGGTCGTGTGCTCCATATTCATTGATTGTATACGCTCGCACCGCTCCGGTGGTTCATCGGCGGTAGCGAAAACGGGCCGTGCTTCGAACCGGGGCCCGTGGTTTCGGCCCTCCCCATGCTCGGTAGAAATTACAGCCACGGGAGCGTCCCCGACTACGGAACGCGACGAGAAGGAGGACCGGGTTGGCTTACAGCGTGATGGTGTGGCTGGTGAGTCCAGGAAAGTACCCGCGGCAGGAAGGCGAAGAGGAGTGGGCAACGGCGGGCCACGACGAGGCGTCCGGCGCCGCCACGGGCGCCAACACAGGGTACGCCCTGCCTAGGATGGTCTACGGCATCTACGAGAGCCAGGACGAGGCAGAATAAGCCCTCGAGGAAGTCTCCGGCAACCTCCAGCGCAACGCGCCGCTGAGGATCTCCGCACGCTCAGACAGGGTGTGGCTCCTGCCCGCCGACCGGGTGCATTACGTGGTCTGCGAAGCGGTCGAGAGGCCCCAGGGATCAGGGCTAGAAGGCCGGGCGGACGCTGGCGACCTACCCGAATACGCAGGAGGCCGAAGATCGGAAGGGGAGCAAAACCGGGTGTCAGGGTACGCGTCTAGTCCAAATGAGCTAGAAAAAAATCACTCATTTGGGGGATACACATATCCCCCTGGGTGGGTTATCTTTCCCTGTACAGACCGGGCGGATACCCTTCCCCCCCTCCTTCCAGTATCGCCCGGCGATTTCTATTATGGCCGCCCCGACTACCCTCCCGGGGCGGACCATTTCCAGAAGGTCATCCAGGAAACCCTCCTTTCAGTCCGTACCCAGCCTCTTCGCGCAGCCCGTGGAAGCTGCCAGGGAAAGGGGATCACACCTTGCTAGGCGGCGTCTCGGTGGGGGTATCGCTCTTTTCCTTCGTCGTCAGCGTCGTCAAGCTGGCTGAGGCTGCGTTCGCTGCCCGGAAGGTTCCCACGCTAGCCGCGGAGAAGCCGACTGAACCACCTTCCGGTTATCCCCGGCTCTCGGTGGTGGTTCCGGCCCGCGACGAGGAGGACGGGTTGGAGGTCTCGCTGGGTTCTGTGCTGAATCAGGATTATCCCGCGCTTGAGGTGGTGCTTGTCGATGATCGTTCTTCTGACGGAACGGGAAGGATCATGGACCACATGGCTTCCGGCAGAGAGAACGTGCGCGTGATCCACGTCGAAGAGTTGCCTGAGGGCTGGCTCGGCAAGAGCCACGCGGTGTACGCTGGGGCAGAACTTGCGGATGGAGAGTGGCTGCTCTTCACGGATGCTGACATCCGGTTCAGGGAGGATGCGATGCGGCG
>JACDAR010000110.1 GCA_013695335.1 Rubrobacter sp. | reverse complement strand
GGCTGGCGAACGCGCACGCGGTGCTGGATCGGGCGGTGTTCGCCGCCTACGGCTGGCCGGAAGGCATCTCCGACGAGGAGATCCTAAAGAACCTGCTCGCCCTCAACCTGGAGCGATCGGACGGGTAAAAGGCGGTTTAGCGGTGGATGCGCTTCAGGAATTCCGCCGGACGCAGTACCTCGGGCAAGTCCTCGCCTTCCGCTTCTAGCAAATGCCTGTCGCCGCTGACCACCGCATCGGATGCGGTGGCGTTCGCCAGGGAGATCAAGTAATCGTCGTCGGGGTCTTTGGTGAACGACGGTATCCGAGGACATCCTCGTAGGAGAGCATGTCCCGAAACCGGTTGCGCAACAGCACGGTCTCCAACTCGTGGAGGAGGCGATGTGAAACGACCAACTCGAAACGTCCCCGCACCCAGAGGATGAGCAGGCGGTGTGGGGGGCCCCTGGAGATCGCCGCACTGACGAGTACGCCGGGGTCCAGGACGGCGCGGGTTACCGCTTGGCCTTTCTTTCGCGCCTCATGGCGTGCAATTCCTCGTAAGCGAGCCTCTCCGCCTCGTCTTCGCTCAGGTCGAAGCGGGAGGACATTCTCTCCAGCAACTCCTCGAAACGTCGCGGGTCACTACGCTTCAGATAGTGTCGGACGGCCTCGTCGAGCAACTCGCGCTGCGTGCGGCCCTGCTCGTCGGCCAATTCTCGAAGCTTCACCATGAGCGCGCCATCTACTTCAGCCTGCATCATCACACCTCCATGTCTATTTTCGCACGCCGGACACGACTAGACACGGATAGCTTGCTCCATGCCCGCCCATGGCCGGCAGGAGAACATCGCCAGCGAAGACATCCTCAAGGAGCTTCTCGCCCTCAACCTGGATCGGGCCGCAGGGGAATGAGGGCTCTGAAGTTACGGCGGTGGGGCGATGCAATCAGAGTCATCAAGGAGGTGTGTGGATCTTGGCCGGAAAGAAGACAAAACTCGAGCCTTCTCGTAAAGGCACACGCGACCTCAAGGAATGGGCGGGGCGCGCTCGTGCGATCAACGAGCGGCTCAAGGCCGAAGGACGCTGGTTTGGCGACTCCACCGGGATCGTTCGGGCCGACCGCGACTCGCGTGTGTGACTGAAACACGAAGAGGCCGGACGCTGGTTCTCGATACCAGCGTTGAGATCAAGTTCTACCTGCCCGAGGAGTTGCGCGACGGAGCCTTGCTTCTGCTGTCTCGAATGGAAGCCGGAGACGCCGTGCCGCTTGCGCCCAGCACGGTCCAGCCCGAATTCTTCAATGCCCTGTGGCAGCAGCGCAGGCCCCCCGTTTCGGCGCGGTGGTAGCAGGGTAGGATAGTTACAAGATCGTACAAAGAGCTAGTTTCCAGGAGATGATTAACGTGTCCGTAGCAAGAGTTACCGAACTGAGCGCCACCTCGACCACGAGCTTCGATGATGCCGTGAAAGAGGCCATAGATCGGGCGAACAAGACGTTGCGTGGCGTGGAGAGCGCCTGGGTCAAGGACCAGAACGTCCTGATAGAGAACGGCCAGATCACGGGTTACAAGGTCAACGTGGCGATCACCTTCGTGCTCGAAGGGTAATCCGGGCGGTAGCCTAAAGACAGCTCCGCACCGACGATCAAATAGCGGTGAGCCCCTGGTAGCTTTGCTCCGGGGGCTTTTCTATTGGGCTAGGAAGCCTTGACGAGTTCGGGGGCTCGATCCGGAGGGGCGTCCGACGTGGGGCTGGCGAACGTACACGCGGCGCTGGATCGGACGGTTTCGCCGCCTATGGATGGCCGCTGGATAGCTCGGACGAAGACATCCTCAAGGAGCTTCTAGCCCCCAACCTGGAGCGCTTCGCGGGGTAGTACACACGCTCGGGGGTGAGGGATCGCTCTCGGGGCGGCGCCGGGAAACCGGGGGCGTGACCCGTCGGAAGCGCAATCCCCGGGTGGGTGAGCCGGATCTCCGATGCTCCGCTACAATGCGGAGCGCGAAACCGTGCGCTTTGTATCACAGGGGGAAGTGTGGCTGGCAGGAAGATAACCCGTAGACATTTCATAGGGGCTGCTGGTGCGGCGGGCGTCGCGCTGCTGGGCGCCCCGGTCGTTATCACGGGCTGCGCCCGCGAGTCGGGGAAGATGAACGCCATCGTGGTGATCCTGGACAGCCTGCGCAGGGACCACGTCGGCGCGTACGGAAGCGTCACGACCAAGACGCCCAACCTGGACGCCCTGGCGAAAGAGAGTTTCCGGTTCACGCGGCCATATCCTGATGCCATACCCACCGTTCCGGCGCGACGGGCGATCCACACGGGGATGAGGACTTTCCCTTTCCAGGAGTGGCAGGCGCAGCACCAGGGTTCGGCCAACTACGGCTGGTCACCCCTGCCGGAAGATCAGACGACCCTCTCGGAGACCCTCAAGTACGCGGGCTACACAACCGGGTTCGTCACCGACACCTGGCACATGTTCTCCATGAACTTCGGGCGGGGCTTCGACTACTACGACCGGATACGGGGTCAGGAAGACGATCCCTACAAGGACCCCGCCACGGTCCCCGAGAATTGGATGCGGGAGAACTTCATGGTGAGCCGGAGCGCCGAAAAGGCCCGCCAGTACCTCGCCAACGTACAGGGCCGCAAGACCGAAGAAGACTACTTCGCCCCGAGGGTTTTCTCAGGTGGGATGGACATGCTGGAGACGTTGAGCCGCCGCAGTCAGCCGTTCTTCCTCCTGGTTGACAGCTACGATCCCCACGAGCCCTGGGACCCGCCCAAGAAGTATGTGGACCTCTACGACGCTGGATATTACGAGGGCAAAGAGCCTCTGTATCCGAAGTACGGAAAGTCCGACTACCTTTCATACGAGGAACTCTTGCGAATGCGGGCCATGTACTCGGCTGAGATATCCATGGCCGATCATTGGTTGGGAAACTTTTTGCAGAGGGCAGACGATCTGGGGATCATGGACAACACCATGCTCGTGCTCATCAGCGACCACGGCCACGCCCTGGGAGAGCACGGCTACATAGGAAAGCCGACCCTGGACATGTGGCCCGAGATCACCAACATCGTCTTCACGATCCGATACCCAGAAGGCAGGGGCGCAGGCGAGGAGAGCGACTATTTCGCCTCGACCCACGACGTGGCCCCCACGGTGCTTGGCACGCTCGGGGTCAACCCGCCCTACCCGCTTGATGGCCAGGATCTCTCGGCGCTATTGGACGATGGCGAGGTCGAACCGAGGAAGCATTTCACCTCGGCCTTCCGCGAGTACGTTTGGACCAGGGATGAGCGGTGGGTGATGTTCTCCCGCAACGACGGGTCCGAGCCCAGGCTCTACGATGCGGCCAACGACCCCGATCAACAGAATGATATTTACGAAAGCGAGCCAGATCAGGCACGCGGGATGTTCGAAGACTACTTCCTCAAAGACGCCGAGAAACCCTCCACGCCAGGATAGGGGCGGACACCCGCGCCAAGCCTCAATACTGCCTGGAAAATTGCAACGATAAGCAACTGTTTTGCAACGGCAAAATTCACCCTTTTTCGGGATTGTACATACCCCTTGCCCTGGCGTAATCTTGATGTCGTAGCGAGAGCTTGGAGATTGCTCTACCATGATCCCCACAGGCCGAATCGAGGTGGCAATATAGAAGACCAGGTACAAAATCCGGCTGGCGTACGGCTCAGGTTGCACGCTGTACTTGCACGGTTTCTTGGGCTCTGGAGCTACCGGGCCAAGATATACCTCGCGGTATTCACCGGCGTGCACGTGCCTTTGATCTCGCTGGTGATCTACGCTGCGTTCGGATTTCCCGGGTGGGTCTGGGGATCACGCACCCTCACGATGCTCATTATCGCGCTGGCGGCCACGCTGATCGGCACAGCAACCACCATCTACGTTTTGAACGCCTTGCTCAAACCAGTTTCGGTAATTTCTAGGGCGCTGCGAGAGTATGTGGAGGAAGGGACGATACCTGAGGTGCCATCCGGCGGCGGCCAGGAAGGACGGATACTTTCCGACCTGAACTACACTATGGAGCAGGTGCGGCGCCTCGACCGGACGGTATCCGTTCCTGGCGAGCTCTCTTTCCACGACCACCTGACCGGCGTTTACAATCGGCGCGGTTGCGAGAATCGCCTGGAAGAAGACCTGGCCCGCGTGCGGCGCGGGGGTGGCTCCCTGACGTTGGCAGTACTCGACGTGGACCATCTCAAGCGCATAAACGATGCCTACGGCCACCAGACTGGGGATGTGTGCCTGCGGCATGTGGCGCGGGTGATCGAGGGCAACATCCGCCGCGGGGACTGGCTGGCGCGATGGGGCGGAGACGAGTTCGTGGTCGTTCTGTGGGACGCGAATAGTACGGTAGAGCCCATCCTCGACCACATTACCGGCGCGCTCCACAACAACCTTGCCAGGCCCCCGGCGCACCGGCCATCCGGCTCACCCTAAGCGGTGGTGTTTCCCGCTGCTCTAGCGAGCAGGACGTGCAAAAATGTTTTGGCACAGCCGACGAAGCCCTCCGCCGCGCCAAGCAACAGGGGCGCAGCCGCATCGTCTACGATGTCTGATCCGGACACACGTTGTTCGAGATTGCCTCGGCCTATCTGTGAGCTGACTGGTTAATGCCAATCACATCGCTGGCCCGGACGTTCTGAAAATGGAACAGACTCTGTACTACTGAGCGTGGTGGGAGGATTTCGCTGGGGACGTGGTCACCCGCCGCGCATTTACTTCACGCGACGGGTGACAGAGAAACCCCGAAAAACTGCCTACTTGCTCAAAAATTCTGGTGACGTGACTGCGCCCTCGGATGCGGAGGACACCAGCGCCGCGTACTTGGCCATCACGCCCGTGGCGAAGAGTGGTTGGGGATCCTTCCAGTCATTGAGGCGGTCTTCGATCTCATCGTTCGTCAGGTCGGC
>JACDAR010000072.1 GCA_013695335.1 Rubrobacter sp. | reverse complement strand
GCCTGCAATACACCTTCCGCGCCCTGACGGGTAGCGAATCCCAACTTGCGGTCGTTGCTTCGACCCTGGCTATCGCGGCGCTGTTCGTGCCCCTAAGACGCCGCGTCCAGATTCTGATAGACCGCCGCTTCTACCGCCAGAAGTACGACGCCCGCAAGACGCTCGATGAGTTCGGCGCCAGGCTGCGCGACGAGACGGACCTGGACGGCCTGACGGACGACCTGACTGGTGTGGTGCGGGAGACGGTGCAACCAGCGCACGTTTCGTTGTGGCTGAAGCCTTCGGATACCGGGGCGAAGCGATGAGCCTCCGCGCCTCCTGGCTGGCCTGGTCGTTGTGTGCGATCCCCCTGGTGTTGACGGCGCTGAGCTTACTTCTCCTTGTCCTCAACCTCTCTCACCCGAACACTCACATCTACGCTCCCTGGCTCGACAATACCCTTACCGCGATGAGCTATGCGCCGGTCGGTGCGCTTATTGCCTCGCGTCACCCCGCAAACCCCGTAGGCTGGCTGTTGTGTCTGTTCGGCCTCGTCATCAGCATCAGCCACTTCGGTGCCGAGTACGCCATCTACGCCCTGCTGGCGCAGCCGAATTCGCTTCCGGCAGGCGAAGCGATGGCATGGATCGTCTCCTGGATGCTGTCTGTCATCAACGGCGTTACGGTGTTCCTGCTCCTTCTGTTTCCCACCGGACGGTTGCCGGGCAGGCGCTGGAGGTGGCTGGCGTGGCTGACGGTTGCTTTTGTCGTAGTGGGGGTGATCTCCTCTGCGTTTGCTTCCGAGGCGCTATTGGGTGTTCTTGGCCCGATCCGGAACCCGCTCGGGATAGAGGGCTTTTCAGGCGTCTACAAAGTGGTTCTGTACATCGCGTTTCCTCTTCTATCGGTCGCAGCAGCCTTTACGCTCTTCGTGCGACTACGCCGGTCCAGAGGGGTGGAACGCCAGCAGGTCAAATGGTTCGCTTACGCTGCCGCGGCGAACGTTACCGGCATCATCCTTGCATACGTCATCCCCGGGGTGATGGACACGCCGCTCTGGTTCGAGCGGTTGGGGTTCGCGTTCAACATAGCCACGGTACCGGCTATTCCCGTCGCTATAGGTATAGCCATCCTGCGCCACCGGCTCTACGACATAGATCTCATCATCAACCGCACCCTGGTCTATGGTGCTCTAACGGCGACGTTGGCCCTGATCTACTTCGGCGGCGTAACGGCGACCCAGGCAATCCCCCAGACGTTCACTGGCCAGGAGGACCTTCCGCAGCTCGCCATCGTCGCATCCACACTCTTGATCGCGGCGCTCTTCAACCCCCTGAGACGCCGCATACAGGACTTCATAGACCAGAGGTTCTACCGCCAGAAGTACGACGCGGCCAGGACGCTGGAGGAGTTCGGCGCCAGGCTGCGGGACGAGACAGACCTCGAGGAACTTGCGGACGATATGATCTCCGTGGTGCTCGATACCGTGCGCCCGGAGCACGCCAGCCTGTGGTTGAGATCCAAGGATCAGCCCACGGAGAACCGTCCGTGAGAACTCGTGTCACAACCTGGCTTTCGTGGTCCCTGGCCGGTATCTCTTTTGCCATGTTCGCCGCTGGCATCGTCTTCGCCCTCCTGACCTTACTCACCGGGGATGTCCCATATTCCCGCTTGATCGGCGGGCTGGTGGTCTACGTGCCGTTCCTCTCCTTCCCGGTGGTCGGAGTCTTGATCGCCTCGAAGCGTCCCGGAAACGCCATAGGTTGGATCTGCCTGGTCTCCGGCCTGTTCTGGACGACCTTCTCCCTGTCTGATCAGTCCAACGCGTACGAGCTTGCCAGGACCGGGACCGTAACGTCCTCTGTGGAGTTGGACGCGCTGCTCCAGACTAGCTGGGTGTTGCCGGTAGGTCTTCTCGGAATCTACATGATCCTGCTGTTCCCCGACGGGAGGTTGCCGTCGAGGAGGTGGCGTCCCTTCGCATGGTTCGCCGGGGCGGTGATGGTCCTCATCAACGTGAGCTTTGCCCTTGATCCCGGACCTCTGGAGGACAACCCTGGTGTGCGCAATCCTTTCGGGCTGGAGCAGTTCCCCTGGATGGAGGGCGTGGCACTGGCCGTCCTCTTGATGCTTCCACTGTGCATCATAGCTTCGGCGGTGAGCCTGGTGTTGCGTTACCGGCACTCCGGCAGGGAGATGCGCGAGCAGATCAAATGGCTCGCCTTCGCCGCTTCCTTCGTAGGCTTGGCGTACTTCGGCACTCTGAGCAGCGGGCTGCTTCTTGCGCCCGAGTCTTACACCACCAACGAGACGCCGCCTTTGTGGGTTTCGCTATCACAGCTTTTGACCATGATGAGCTTCACCAGCGTCCCCATAGTCATCGGCTTCGCCGTGCTCAAATATCGCCTTTATGACATAGAGATAATCATCAACCGCGCCCTGGTCTACGGCCCGCTGACCGTGACGCTCGCCCTGATCTACTTCGGTGGCGTGATCGGCCTTCAGTACACGTTACGCGCCGTGACGGGTGGCGAATCCCAACTTGCGGTAGTGGCTTCTACCCTGGCCATAGCGGCGCTGTTCAATCCCCTGAGATACCGTATCCAGGGCTTTATAGACCGCCGCTTCTACCGCAACAAATACGACGCCGCAAAAACCCTCGAAGCGTTCTCGGCGAGGCTGCGCGATGAGGTGGATCTAGACGACCTGAGGGGAGACCTGATCGGGGTGGTGCGTGGTACGGTGCAGCCGGTGCACGTATCATTGTGGTTGCGGGAGAAAGAGCCGGGAGGCTAAATAAATGGGCAATATATCTTCGGCGGAGCATTCGTAACGCTTTTCGTAACGTTTGGGAGACGGTGGCTACCTAGAATGGGGGTCAAATGACGGCACAGCAGACAGAGCGGACAGAGGGCAACGGGTTCTTCAGGAACATGTTCCGGCGGGGTGGCAAGCCGCAGACCCCTGAGGCCAGGGTCGAGGTTTCGGAGGAGCGGGCGGTTCCGGAGGCGCCCCGGATCGATATAGCTCCTGACGACCCGATCCTGGCCTACCTTGCTGGAGCATCCGGGGTGGTGGAGGTCGAGAAGCTGAACCTGGACTCCCCGGCCCTACGGGCGATGAAGGCGGCTGACGTGAAGGTGGTCGTGCCGCTGGTGAGTCAGGGCGAGCTGATCGGTCTCCTCAACCTCGGCCCCCGCCTGAGCCAGCAAGAGTATTCGGCGGACGACCGCAAGCTACTCTCGGATCTTGCGGCCCAGACGGCCCCTGCCGTGCGGGTTGCCCAGCTCGTGCGCCAGCAGCAGCAGGAGGCCCAGGAGCGGGAGCGCATCGCGCAGGAACTCAGGGTCGCGCGCCTGATCCAGCAAACCCTCCTGCCGAAAGCGCTCCCTGAAACGCCTGGCTACGAACTGGCCGCCCACTACCAGCCCGCGCGGGAGGTCGGCGGTGACTTCTACGACTTCGTGGAGTTGGGTGACGGACGCTTGGGCCTCGTGGTCGGCGACGTGACCGACAAGGGCGTGCCGGCGGCCCTGGTGATGGCGACGACCCGCACGTTGCTACGCGCCGTCGCACAGCGGATCGACTCGCCGGGCGATGTGCTCGAAAGGGTCAACGACGTGCTCTACCCTGACATCCCGCCCAACATGTTCGTCACCTGCCTGTACGCCATCCTTGACCAGGAGACCGGCCGTCTCCACTATGCCAACGCCGGCCACGACCTGCCTTATGTCAAGCACGAGGACGGGGCGAAGGAACTGCGGGCGAGGGGTATGCCCCTCGGCCTCATGCCCGGCATGGCATACGAGGAGAAAGAAATCTTTTTGATGCCGGGCGACTCCGTGCTCTTTTACAGCGACGGCCTGGTCGAGGCCCACGACCCGACGCGGGACATGTTCGGCTTCCCCAGGTTGCAGGGGTTCGTTGGGGCGCACCCCGGCGGCGCGACGTTGGTGGACTTCCTTCTCTCCGAGTTGGGCCGGTTTACCGG
>JACDAR010000043.1 GCA_013695335.1 Rubrobacter sp. | reverse complement strand
GAGAAGGCGGGAGTGGAGTTTGCCTGAGCGGCTGCCCGAGGATGCCCGCTTTGCCGTGCTCGCATCGGGGTCAGGGACGAACTTGCAGGCGTTGCTGGATGCTTACCCAGGTCACGTCGCCGTGGTAGCTGGTGACAGAAAGGACGCGTTCGCTTTCGAGCGGGCGCGAAAGGCCGGGTTGCCGGTTGAGCACGTGGACCCTGCGGGCTTCGATACCCGCGAGGACTTCGACCGGGAGCTGGCTGGGAGGGTCGCTGCCCACGATGTGTCGCTCGTGGTCGGGGCCGGATACATGCGGGTGCTTTCGTCGGCTTTCCTCGAAAGGTTCCCCGAGATACTGAACGTACATCCCTCGCTGCTCCCGGACTTCCGGGGGCTCCATGCGGTTCGTCAGGCGCTGGAGGCTGGGGTCGAAGAGACTGGAGTTTCGGTGCATTACATGGTCGAGGAGGTAGACGCGGGACCCGTTGTCGCCCAGGAGCGGGTGCCCATCCTGCCGGAAGATACGGAGGATTCTGTGTTCGAGCGGCTGCATCCCGTGGAGCACAGACTGCTCGTCGGGGCGGTCGCGGATCACTTCCTCGGAAGGACGGGGGTATGAGCGGACGGGCGCTCATCTCCGTCTACGACAAGGGTGGGATCGTGGATTTCGCCACGGAGCTTGCCGGGATGGGCTGGGACCTCCTCTCAAGCGGTGGCACGGCGGCAGCCCTGCGCGACGCCGGCCTCACCGTCACTGAAACCGCTGATTTCACGGGATTCCCAGCCATCCTCGGTCACAGGGTCGTCACCCTCCACCCCAAAGTCCACGGTGGCATCCTCGCTGATCGGGACGTTCCCGAACATCTGGATGAGATGGAGCATTACGGCATCGAGCCGATAGACCTCGTCGTGAGCAACCTGTACCCGTTCGCTTCGAACCCCTCCATCGAGATGATAGACGTTGGGGGACCGGCGATGGTGAGGGCTGCCGCCAAAAACCACGCCCACGTCGGGATCTTGACTGACCCGGAAGATTATCCGGCCATCCTGGATAAATTGAAGCGGGAGGGAACCCTCTCGGAAAAGACCCGCCGCCGTCTCGCCCTCGCAGCCTTCCGGCGCACCGCAGAGTACGATGCAGCCATCTCAGAATGGATGGAAGACGAAGAATCCGAAGCGGATGAAGAAAATTTCCCCGAGAACCTCACACTTCGATACGAGAAGGCGCTGCCGCTTCGGTATGGCGAGAACCCGCACCAGCGGGCCGCATACTACGCGCGGGCAGGGGGAGAGCATCTGCTCTCGGGTGTGGAGAAGTTGCAGGGCAAGGATCTCTCTTTCAACAACCTGGGCGACCTGAACGCCGCCAGAACGCTCCTCGCTGATCTCGTGGGTTTCGGGGACGGACAGGCGGCTGTGATCTTCAAGCACGCCAACCCGTGCGGGGCTGCGGTGGGGGAGACGCTGTCAGATGCCTACTCGAAAGCCTTTGCTTCCGATCCGGTATCGGCATTCGGGGGGATCGTCGCGCTCGGTGGGGAGGTGGATGGAGGGTTGGCGCGGGAGATATCCAAGGTCTTCACGGAAGTTCTGATCTCTCCGAGTTTTACATCAGAAGCCCTTGAAATCTTCGCATCGAAGCCGAACATGATCCTGCTCGAAGCTGGTCCGTTGCTACAACAAGAACTATCAGCCAGGCAGGTGACGGGCGGACTTCTGCTTCAGGATGAGGATTACACGGAGGACGATGCCGACTACCGGGTCGTCACGCAGAAGGAGCCAGGTGGGGATCAGATGTCCGACCTGCTCTTCGCGTGGCGCGTGGCCCGGAACGTGAAGAGCAACGCCATCGTGCTCGTACAGGATGGCGCCACGGTCGGTGTCGGGGCTGGACAGATGAGCCGGGTCGAGTCCTCGGAGATCGCGGTGAAGAAAGCGCGGGATCGCGTACGCGGAGCATCTGCCGCCAGCGACGCGTTCTTCCCATTCGCTGACGGTGTGGAGGCCCTGGCGGAGGCGGGTGTCTCTGCCGTCATACAGCCGGGCGGATCGAAACGGGACGAAGAGGTGATCGAGGCGGCAGACAGACTGGGCGTGGCGATGGTCTTCACTGGAAGGCGGCACTTCCTGCATTGAGAGAGCGTGAGCGTGCCGAGAAAACCCTACGCTTCACTCTCTACCGCGAACGCTCTCGTCAACCGGTTATCTGGTAAACCGGTTAACCGGAAGCCTGATCTGGTAAACTCCCCCGGACACGGGCCGGTAGCTAAGTGGCAGAGCAGGGGACTTTTAATCCTCGTGTCGAAGGTTCGATCCCTTCCCGGCTCACGAGCCCGGAAGAGGGCATTGCCCCCATCGTCTAGAGGCCCAGGACACCGCCCTTTCAAGGCGGCGGCACGGGTTCGAATCCCGTTGGGGGCACAGGGTTTCCCGCAGGGAGACCCCGAAGAACGGGCGATTAGCTCAGGGGTAGAGCACCTCCCTTACAAGGAGGGGGTCGCTGGTTCGAACCCAGCATCGCCCACTTGAGAAAGCCGCTTAGATAAGCGGGTACTACGGCAATTTTCAAGGAGGCTAATCTCTTGAAAACCGCCACTTTGTGCATCTTTTTCGGCAACCGAACGTCGCTCTTGCGAGGGGCCACAGAGTGGTAGATCAGTTGTTTCGAGAAACACTATAAATGGCACTTGACGCAGTATGCTGTTCAGAAGCAAAAGGATAGAGTTTAGTGTCCTTATTGCTACCTACTTCATCTAGTCCGGGTGTTCGGGCCAGCGTGCCAGTTCGTGACGTCGCTTTGAGCCTAATTACACTTCTATTCCTGCGGTTTTTTCATCTCCAGGTTACGGACCGCGCTCTTCCGGGCACGGTCCATTTTCGCCCACACTTCCAAATCGCCGCAGAGATTCCCGCGCCTACCGTCTATCGAGACAAGCGTTCTCCCTTCGACTTGACGGGCAATGATCCTCGCCTCAGCTGGATACATGAATATAAGTACGATCCTGGCGATGGCCCAGATCGTTCCGAGGCCGGGGACGACCAGATTTGTGATACACATTGCTACCCACTCGTCGAAGGAAGGGGGGACGAGGCGAGTGAAGGTTACGGACTCGGGCGTTCGTCCCTTGATCGAGGCCCCACGCTCCAGCAAAAATACCTCAGCCGCATGCATACATTCCTGGGGCGCTAGCCCACTGTAATACTTCATGCCTCCTCCTGCCAAACCGCCCGATACTTTGATCCGACACCGAATCCCTTGTTGAAACCAGCCTCCGTGACAGCACCGTAGTGCATGGACGTAACTACAATCCGTTTTCGGCCGTCTTGCATGCCTCCCCTGCGCAACTCTTGAGTTCGTCCAGCGTCGCCTGGAGATCGCCCAGCAACTGTGGTGACGTGCCCGCGTAGAGGTTGGTTAGCTCGTAGGGGTCAGCTCCAAGGTCATAGAGCTCCTTCTCGCCGGTTGTCGGGTACTCGACGTAGAGGTACCTAGATGTTCTCACCGCGTTATAGTCAGGTATGGTTAGTATGTCTGCGTCCTCAGCAGAGCGCCGGTGCTCGATCAGGAAGGCGCTCCTCCACGAGACCGGCGGGTTTGCCCTCAATAGCGGCTTGAACGAGCGTCCATCCACGAAGGAAGGCACTTGGACGCCATTCAGGTCGGCAAAGGTGGGCGCCAGGTCGTTGTTTAGCACCAGCTGAGAACGCGTCGCTCCTTTGGGTACGCCAGGTCCGCGGACCAGAAGGGGGACATGAACCGCTTCCTCGTAGGCTGTTCCCTTCCCCTGTAGGCGGTGTTCGCCGAGGTGGACGCCATTGTCGGAGGCGAAAACCAGGTAGGTGTTGCTGAGCTCCCCCGTGTCCCTCAAGGCGTGAACCAGACGCTCGACCATCTCGTCAACCGTTTGCAGGGCACGCAGCCGATTCCGGTAAAGAGTCGTAAGCTTATTCACCTCAGTGGAGGCAAGCCGAGGCTCGTTGCGCACCCACTCCGGCTTGCCTGAGACGTCGTCCTCATCGAACGATGGCGGCCGAGGCAATTGCGCATCGGGGTACATGTCGGCGTGCCGCTGGGCGTAGTAAGCGGGATCGTGGGGCGAGTTGGGAGAGAGGTACATAAAGAATGGCGCACCGCCGGCCGTCTGCCTTATGAAGCGCTCGGCGGTTCGGGCGTATAGATCAGTTTCGTGGATGTCCGAGCGGTAGTAGGCGCCTACCTGGCCGTTCTCGTTGATAATGTATTTGGTAGTGGCGTCCCTGTAAACTCCCTCCCATCCATACCACTGATCCCAACCCGGCGGCACGTAGGTAGTCGGCGCGTCACTGCCATATCGGTACAGGCTGTAGCGGTTCAGGTACTTGCCTATGAGGATTGTGTCGTAGCCAGCGCCGTCAAGCCAGGTAGCTATGGTGGAGTTTTCGAGTCCCTGGTCGTGGAATTTCCAGAAGCTCCCGTCTGGGGGCACATTGGTCCAGACGTTGTGGTTGTGGGCGTACTGGCCCCTGAGAATGGTCGCCCTGGAGGGGCAGCATAGCGAACGGGTGACGAACGCCTCCGTGAAGGTCACGCCCTGGTCGGCCAATAGTGCTTGGGTGTTGGGCATGTACTTCAGGTCGGAGGCTTTCATGTCATCGGTGAGGATGAACAGTATGTTGGGCCGTGGGCCCATTGCCTTGTCCAGGCTACTACTGTCCTGATGGCTGACGACAAATCTCAAGTCCGCCCAGATCAGAAGCCCGACCAATGCCGCTACTGCCATCACTGCCGTTTGTTTCATCGATTCTCCCTCTCGTCGAGAGTACCTGTAGCAGTTTGCAGGGTCGTAACGCTAAGAGTTCACCTCTCAATTCCGAGCAATCTCTCTTGCCCTCCGCTCGCTGGAGTCGAGAGGTAGAAGGCAGCTGCAATTGGCGATGTGAATCACAGCGGCTTGATAGGGACGGTGGTGCCGAGCACCCGACCTGAACGGTGTTTGGCTTGCGCAGCGACGTACGGCTCGGCGGTTTGCACCAGCATGTCCGTCTCGAATCCCTCTCGGGGGACCGAT
>JACDAR010000250.1 GCA_013695335.1 Rubrobacter sp. | reverse complement strand
CTGAAACCTACTGCCGTTCCTGGTGTTCGGCGCGAAGGAGGCCGGGGGGTAGGGCCTGGCGGGTGGCGGAGAGGGCTTCTATGGCGCGTTTGCGGGCACGGCGCAGGGCGATGCGCCTGACGAACGGGGCGTTCGGGGACAGTTCGTTCACCAGGTGGGTCAGCGTGATCATGTCGTTCACGCAGGCCCTGTAGCCAAGGGCGCACATCTCCAGGCGCACCTCGGACTCAGGTTCGTCTTCCAGTACGCGCCGGATCTCGGCGGTCCTTTCGACTATGGAGCTTGAGATTTCCTCCGGCGAATCCTTCAGCTTCACGCGGGTTCTGTAGCCGATGATCCTCTCGGGCGAGAGCCTCCACGCGCCGCGGGCGAGGGTGTCGCGCCGGGACCGCACTATGAGGGCCGCGATCACCGTTATCGGGACCACGGGGGCGAGGACGAGCACCAGGGAATCCGGCACGGCGAGCGGCAAAAGCAGAAGCAGCGCGGCGATCTCGGTCACCACTATCATCCCGACGTACCACTTGAACATTCCTCGACGCTACCTCTCACCAAGAAGTCTGAGCACCATAGTCTAATTTTTGGCCCGCAATTTGGCAAGAACTTTGTGTTCCGCCTGTATAATCTGCCCATGCCCGAAGCTTCTGAATTCGATTCATCACGCCCGGCGAGCGCCGTATCGGTGATACGAACCGTTCTGCTCGACCCGCGCGGTTTCTACGAAGGTTTCTCCCCCGATGGCCCGGTGAAGGAACCAACGCTCTTCTTATGGCTCGTGTGCGGTATCTCCGCGGTTCTGTACGTGCTGACGGGTTTCATGATCGCTGCGGCGTTCGGGGAGATCAGCCTGTCCGGAACCGGCATGACGGCGTTGCAGGCAGTGGTTTTCGCGGTGATCTCACCGGCCCTCGTCGGGGCTGCGGCTGGCGTGTACCTGCTCTCCATCAGGACTTTTCTCGGCAGGGTGTCAGGGTTCTCCGAGGTATACAGGATGCTGGCATATGCCTGCTCGGCGATGATACTTGCCTGGGTTCCCGTGGTGAACGCCATCGCCTTCACCTACGCCCTGATGGTGGTCATGGGGATCGCCGTGAAGACGATATTCAAGATCCCCACGCTCACGGCGGTTGTGGTCTGCCTGGTAGGGTTCGTTCCCGTTGCCTCTGTGTTTATCTGGGTCCAGATCTTGCTCGCCGGTCTGCTCTTCCAGTAACGTCCCGCCTGACGCTGCGTGGAACGGGCCGCGTCAGCGCCGCGTGCTCGGCGAGGTCGCGTTCGATCCTGGCCCGCAGCCCCTCCGACTGGTCAGCGTGCCCCGTCGGGTTTCTGCCGTACCGGCCCCGCAGGAGATCGCACGAGATGGTGAGGTAAGCGCCGCGCACGGAGAGTTCGGTTCGCACGGTCATCTCCCTCGGGAATACCCTGTACGCCTGATCCTCCCTCATCCCGAGCGCGGGCGGCTCCATCTCCCGCGTTCTCCGCATCGCGATGCGCCGCTCCCATCTCTCCCGCAGTCGCCGCATCCCCTCGGTGTCGGGGGCGACGTTGAGCGGGCCTGTCTCGAAAGGGTCCTCCGGCGTGAACCCGAATGATTCCTCGAAGATGCGCGTCGTCCTGTTCGCCCCCCTGATGCGCAGGTATTCGTACTCGCTCCGCAGCAGGATGAGCTGCGCGTCGTAGTACGCGCCGAGGCCGTCCCGCGCCGGACGACCGGGATCACAGCCCTCATCCATCAGCGCCCGCTCCACCTCGGCCCGCCGCCGCGCGCCGCGTATGCGTTCCCAGGAGATCAAAGCCCCGCCAGCGAGAAACCCTGCTGTCACGGGTACGCCAGCCGCCGTGAGCGCGGTCCAGGGAGATGCTGGTGCACCAGCCCCTCCGGTCCCGAAGAAGAACCCGAGCACCAGAACTAGCGCCCCCGACGACAGGAGGATCGTAAACCCAAGCATCGCAGCCCGGTTCCTTCCTCCTTCCGCCGCCGCGTACTGGCGTCCGAGTTCGTGCCACAGCGAGAGGATGGAACCCTGGCTGCTCTCCGGTGTCTCGGCGGCTGGCACGTGCTAGATTTTACAGCCCATGACCCAGGCGCATCCCCCTGCCCTCGCCTCCACCCTGACCAACGCCCTCAACCCGTTCGTGATCTTCACCGCGCTCTTCGCGCTGGTGGCATTC
>JACDAR010000036.1 GCA_013695335.1 Rubrobacter sp. | reverse complement strand
GAGCCGTATCTGGCCCCGCTGGTTCTGGCGCTGGACGAACACGAGCCTTACGGCGTAGCGCTCCTGGACGCGGAGAGGTTTCGGTTCTTCGTATCGGAGCCGATGGGCGGGCCTTCGGAAGATGGCGAGAGTACCGGCGGGTTCTTCAGGGAGATCGACGCTTCGCCGGGTTCGCCAGGGCCAAGGAGTGGGATGGATCAGGAACCGCAGAGCCGCCGTACGGAGGCCAACATACACGAGTGGTTCAACGAACTCGGCGATCTCACGCGCAAGCTGGCCTTCCAGAACGGCGTGCGCCATCTCATCCTGGCCGGCCCCAAAGAGCGCACCTCCGAATTCCGGGAGAGTCTGCCGCAGGAGATTGCGGAGAGGGTGGTCGCCGAGGAGAATATCCCCTCCGAGGCGCCAGAGAAGGAATTCGTGGACAGGCTGGAGGCAGTCTACGAGCGGGCCGAGAAGGAGCGAGAGATGGCTTTGATATCCGAGGCCCGCGAACGGGGCGTGCGCGGGGTGAAGGATACTATCGAGGCGCTCCAGGAAGGGCGTGTTCACCATCTCGTGGCAGCCTGGGGACTCGAAGGCGAGGTGCGCTGGTCGGACGCCGATGGCCTCATCATCACCGACATAACCCAGGAAGAGTCACCATACAGCGGGGAGCCCACCAGGGTGCGGCCGCTAATGGACGCGCTGCTGGACCTCGCCTCCGAGCGCGGGTCCCGCGTGGAGCTAGTGCGCGGCGAAGAAGTGGTAGCCGAAACCCCGACCGAGGACGCCGAGCAGCAGCGGAATCCACAAGACCCCGCAAGCATCCTGCGCGGGGAATTCGAGGGGCTCGCCGGGTTGCTGCGCTACTAGCGCAAGCCGGTTATTCGTCAGGGCGGGGCTGTGCCATCAAACGCGCCGCGTCTTTAGCGGGCACGGGCCTGGCGAAATAGAAACCCTGGGCGAATCCGCAGCCAAGCTCCCTGAGCTTTTCGAGTTGCGCCGGGGTCTCGACGCCCTCGGCGATCACCGCAAGGTTCAGGGACTGGGCCAGGCTTATCACACCGGACACAAGCACCGTGTCGTCGAGGGATCGCCCGAGGCCGTGGGTGAACGAGCGGTCTATCTTCAAGAAATCAACTGGGAAGCGGCGGAGGTAGGTGAGCGAGGAGTAGCCGGTGCCAAAATCATCAACGGCTAGCCTCACGCCAATGGCTTTCAGGTTCCTCAGCCGCACGACGGCAGCCTCTGCGTCTTCCATCAGGATTCCTTCTGTGATCTCCAGGATCAGGGACTCTGGGGCGAGCCCCGAGTGACGCAGGGCTCCGGCGATTTCTTCTACGAGATCCTCCTGCTGAAACTGCCGCGCCGAGAGGTTCACGCAAACGTGAGGCTGCGCCTCCGGCATGGCCTCAGACCACTTCCGCGCCTGCTCGCAGGCATCCTGCAATACCTGCCGTCCGAGGGGGAGGATCACACCAGTCTCCTCGGCCGCCGGGATGAAGGCGTCGGGGCCGAGTAGCCCGCGTTCCGGGTGATCCCACCGCGCCAGGGCTTCCGCCCCGATGAAAGCCCCGGTATCCATCGAGATCTTCGGCTGGTAGTGAACCTGGATCTCCCCGCGCTCGACTGCGAGGCGGAGGTCGCGCTCCAGCGTCAGACGCCCGGAGGCGCGCTCGCGCATTCCAGGATCGTAGACTTCGTAGCGCCCCCTGCCGTTCTCCTTCGCCCGGTACATCGCAAGGTCCGCGTCGCGCAACAATTCCTGGGCTTCGTTGCCATACGAAATCTGGGGCACCACCCCGATGCTGGCCGTGACGAAGATCTCGTGCCCGTCCACCAGGAACGGGGCACGCAACTCATCCTCCAGGCGGCTCGCCATGGCAGCCACCTCCCAATCATCCTCCACGCCTTCGAGCAGGATAGTGAACTCGTCACCACCGAGGCGGGCCACAGTATCGGCTGGCCTAACGCTTGCGGTCAGGCGCTCGGCAACGGCAACGAGCAGCCCATCCCCAATTTCGTGGCCGAGGGTGTCGTTGATTACCTTGAAGTTGTCCAGGTCAAGGAAGAGGACAGCCATCGAGTCATCGCGCCGGTCCTCGCGGGCGAGGGCGTGATCCAGGCGGTTCGCGAACAGCGTCCGGTTGGGGATGCCAGTGAGGGGATCGTGGAAAGCCTGGTGCGAGAGCCGCTCTTCCAGGCTCTTGCGCTCGGTCATGTCGAATATGATGCCCTGCCAGAACCGGGGTTCTCCCTCCTCTTCGTCGCGCAGCAATACCGCCTCGTCGCGCACCCACACGACACGCCCGTCGCGGGAGATCATGCGGTATTCGATCTCGAAGTGATCTCCCGTATCGTTGGTACGCCTGGTTTCCGCCAGTACCCGATCACGGTCGTCCGGGTGGAGGATCTTCTTCCACAGGTCCGGGTCTTCCGCCCACTCTTCCGGGGCGTAGCCGAGCATCTCCTCCATCTGAGGGCTCGTGTACACGGCGGAGCTGGCGGAGTCCGCACTGTCTATATAAGTTGCGGCGGGGATCTGCTCGACGAGCGTACGATACCTCTCCTCGGCCTCCTGCAAAGCCCTCTCCGCCCGCCTGCGTTCCGTGACATCCTGAACGGCGCCGATCAAACGCCTCGGCCTTCCCCCAGCGTCACGGATGGCCTCACATTGGGTGTGGAGGTCGCGCACGTCTCCATCCGGGCGGATGATGCGATAGTCCACGCTGACATTCTCCCCGCCGTACAGAATGCTTCTGATGGAACGGAGCACCTCGGGCAGGTCGTCGGGGTAGACGGAGCGGAAGAACGAGCGGTAGTTGGGTACGAAGCTCTGCACCCCGAAGCCAAAGATACGGTACATCTCGTCTGACCAGTACGCCTCGTCCCTGTCGAGGTCGTAGTCCCAGTTGCCGAGCCTGGCTATCCTCTGGGCCTCAGAGAGCCGCCTTTCGCTCTTCCGCAGTTCTTCTTCCGTTTGCCAGCGCAGGGTCACGTCGCGGGCCGAGGCGAAGATCATTCGCCGTCCCCTGTAATCTATGGCGCCCACGTCAACCTCGACGGGGAACGTGGAGCCGTCTTTGCGTCGCAGGTTGTTGCTATCCGAGCCGACGATCTGGCCCGGCCTGGCGCGTAGAACGCGCTCCCAGAGCGTCTCTCCCTGCTGCCCTCGCCGCTCCTCCTCGGTGAGCAGGCTCGTCGCCAGATCCCCGACCGAGAGCGCTAGCAACTCCTCCCGCGTATATCCCAAAGCCCGGCATGCTTCAGAGTTGCAATCCACTATGCGGCCAGCCTCGTCGTGGACGAAGAGCGCGCTGGAGGAGTTCTCGAAGAGTTGCCTGAAACGCCGTTCGCTCTCCCCAAGCGCCTCCTCGGCCTCCTTGCGCTCCGTAACGTCCTCGACCACCATGACTATGGCGCCAGATCCTTGATCTTCCCCGCGAAGGGGCGAAGCCGTCAGGCGGGCAAGCAGCACGCCGCCGTCCTTCTTCAGGCAACGCCTCACGGCGGAATGATGGTCCAACTTGCCTTCGGTGAGTTCCCTGAAG
The DNA here is from genome assembly GCA_013695335.1 of Rubrobacter sp. GTDB lineage: Bacteria > Actinomycetota > Rubrobacteria > Rubrobacterales > Rubrobacteraceae > JACDGB01. Next base: position 1,351 of record JACDAR010000036.1, on the reverse strand, counting down.
GCGGCCTCGCTCTCAGCCACGTCATCGTGATGGATAAGGTCTGAGAACAGGGCTCCGCTGAGATCCCCATCCGCGTACCCGAACGTGCGCCTGAAAGCGGGGTTGGCCCCGGAGATCCTCCCTGTCCCGTCCAGGATCACCATGCCGACGGCGACGCTTTCGAAGATTGCTGAGGCCGGAGCGCCTGGCCTGCCGCGCAGGTTCCCGCCGATCCCCGAGAACAGCAAGCTACAGCCGACCGCACCAGCTAGTGCCGATGCCCCGACGGAGATCCCAAGGGCTATTGTCCGATCCGCGCGCGCCACACCCCTGCCCTTCCAGTTCCCCCAATAATAACCTGAAAGGCGCGCTCGGCGCTCCTATCCGAGCCGGATGCGTGACCCGAAAGTGAGATCCGGATTCAGATCCTCCTTCACGCCTCCCGTCCGAACCGCAAGCCGAACAGCACGAGGACCGGCGGCACCTGCTGACTCTGCGAAAGAGACCTCACAGCTCCCAAGATGCACCATCCTCCCTTCTTCTCGGGCCTCCGGGTTTCCCACCATCGCCGCGTAAGCTCTCGCGGCTTCTTCCGGGTCGGGGGCTGAGATCTCCAGTGCGGAGATGCCGGTTGCCCCGTTCTGGTGTTCCGCGGCCTGTCCGGCGGGGACGCGCCGGGATCTGGGGGTGACGTCTTCGATCAGGAAAGGCAGCGCGCGGCCTTCCTGTTCGATGCTGGCGCTGCGCCAACGGATCTCCTCCCCATCAGGCAATCGCCTTCCGCCATCATCCGGCCCCTCCAACTGGAGACCTGCCTCCCGCATCATCCCAACGTCCGCCGCGAGGTCGCTGGAGGTGAGACAGTGATCCACGATTCCGCCTGTCGCGGCGAAACGCCGCCAGCCCCACACGTTGTCGCGGGGATCGTCGAGGTCCAGGAAAGCCACTATCTCCAGATAGGAACCATCGTGGAAAGGGATCAGGGCGTTGCGGGTGAGGCCGTCTGCGTGTTCGCCGCCCGACGTTACCACGAAGCCGAGACGCTCGTAGCCACGCATAGCTTGCCCCAGATCCTCCACCAGTATTACCAGATGATCGAGGCCCGAGATCATCGCGCTCCCTCCGGGCAGGTCACAGGGTCAGGAACCCTCTCTGTCATCCGCCGCTTCAGACTTCCCGGAGGCCGCATCGCGGGGCTTCGGGTGTCTCCAGCGTTCCATCGTGCGGCGGGGAAGGTAGATCACCTTGAGCCACAAGATCGCGATCCCGCAGAACACTGCGAGCATGATCGCGAACTGCCACACCTCCGCCTTCAAGTGCTACCCCTCAGACGGTAGGCGTGGGTTCCGCGAATGGGTTGAGTTCGAACATG
>JACDAR010000356.1 GCA_013695335.1 Rubrobacter sp. | reverse complement strand
ATGAGCGAGTGGGACGGCTGGTCCATCTACACCGCCGACGGCTCCCTCTCGGCCCACTACGAACACACCGTCGCCGTCACCGAAAACGGTCCCCGAATCCTGACGAACGCGGCGTGAGAGAAGGGTTTCGACAGGTGGGACAAACGCGCCGGACGTGATAACATCATCGTTTGGCTTCAGGCATTTTGTAACCGTTACCGAGGAAATACGGAGGAGACACCCTGGCTAAAGAAGACGTCATAGAGGTCGAAGGCACGGTCACCGAGGCGTTGCCCAACACGCAGTTCCGGGTGGAGCTGGAGAACGGGCACAACGTGCTCGCGCACATATCCGGCAAGATGCGGATGAACTACATCCGGATACTGCCAGGCGACCGGGTGAAGGTGGAGTTGAGCCCCTATGACTTGAGCCGGGGACGGGTCACCTACAGGTTCAGGACCTAAAGAGGAGTCAGGAGAAAGTTGTGAAGGTGAGAGCGAGCGTGAAACCCATGTGCGAGCGGTGCAAGGTCATCCGCCGGCGCGGGGTGGTGCGGGTGATCTGCCCTAACCCCCGGCACAAGCAGAGGCAGGGATAGCATGGCGCGGATAGCGGGAGTAGACCTTCCGAGGGAGAAGAGGATCGAAGTCGGCCTCACATACATCTACGGCGTGGGGCGCTCGACGGCGCGCAGGATCTGCCGGGAGACCGGCGTGGACCCGAACACGAAGGTCCGCGACCTGGCCGAGGGCGAGGTCGGCGCCTTGAGGACGTACATAGACGGGAACGTCGAGGTCGAGGGCGACCTGCGGCGGGAGAACAGCCAGAACATCAGGCGGCTCATGGACATCGGCTCGTACCGGGGCATCCGGCACCGCCGGGGCCTCCCGGTGCGCGGGCAAAGGACCAAGACCAACGCCCGCCAGCGCAAGGGTCCGAAGCCGTCCATAGGCGGGAGGAAGAAGAGGTAGATGGGAAAGCAGAGGCAGCAGCAACGCAGGGGCGGCGCCAGGGGCGCGAGCCGGTCTCGCCGGCGGGTACGCCGGAACGTCTCGACCGGCGTGGTCCACATCAAGAGCTCGTTCAACAACACCATCGTCAGCGTGAGCGACACCGAGGGCAAGGTCATCGCCTGGGAGTCGGCTGGGGCTTTGGGTTTCCGGGGCAGCCGCAAGAGCACGCCCTACGCCGCCCAGATGACGGCCGAGAGCTGCGCGAACAAGGCGATGGACCAGGGCGTCCGTCGGGTGGACATCGAGGTCAAGGGCCACGGCTCGGGCCGCGACATGGCAGCCCGGACCTTCCAGTCCATGGGCATCGAAGTGCTCGGCATAAAGGACGTCACCGGCCAGCCGCACAACGGCTGCCGGCCGCCCAAGAGGCGGAGGGGGTAGCTCTTATGGGGCGTTACACGGGACCGAGGGGTCGCAGGGACCGCCGGGCGGGGGTCATGCTCTCGTCCATGCGGAAGAACCCGCTGGAGAAGAAGCCGTACCCGCCGGGCGAGCACGGCCGGGGGAGGCAGCGGCAGACGGAGTACGGGATGCGGCTGCTGGAGAAGCAGAAGGCCCGCTGGTACTACGGCGTCTCCGAGAAGCAGTTCCGGGGCGCCTACGACAAGGCAACCCGCATGCAGGGCGTCTCCGGCGAGAACCTCCTGCGGCTCATGGAGCTCAGGATGGACAACGTGGTGTACCGCATGGGCTTTGCGACGAGCCGTCCCATGGCGAGGCAGCTCGTTGTGCACGGGCACTTCTACCTCAACGGCCTCAAGCACAACATCCCCTCGGCCATATTGAGGACTGGGGATGTGATCACGGTGAAAGAAAAGAGCCGTAGTTTGCAGCCCATACAGGATGCCGTGGAGAACGTTGTGGCCGTGCCAGCGTGGCTAGAAGCCGACCACGACAACTTCACGGGGCGTCTGCTGCACTCCCCCGAACGCGAAGAGATAGATACGCCGGTCGAGGAGCAGCTCATAATCGAGTTCTACAGCCGGTAGTTAAAGCACCAATTATTCCGAGCAGGTGGTAAGTTTGACGATGCTGGACATTGCTCCACCCCGTTTCAGGGTGGAAGAAGAAGACGAGCGGCGGGCGATCTTCGTGGCGGAGCCGCTGCCGAGGGGCCTGGGGCATACCCTTGGCAACTCGCTGCGGCGCGTGATGCTCTCGGGGCTCACGGGGGCCGCCGTAACCAAGATCCGGATTGACGGCGTCTCGCACGAGTTCTCGACCGTGCCGGGCGTGAGGGAAGACGTTGTGGACATAATCCTCAACGTCAAAAACCTCAAGTTCAAGCTGGAGCGCGAGGAGCCGATGGAGCTCGTGCTCGCCAAGGACGGCCCCGGCGAGGCGACCGCAGCCGACATAGACATCAAGGCCGACGCAGAGGTCGTTGACGAGGGCGCGTACATAGCCAGCGTCTCCGACGGCGGGCATCTGGACCTTCGCCTCACGGTCGAGAAGGGCCAGGGCTACGTGCGGGCCGAGCAGAACAAGAGCGAAGCCGACCCCATCGGGATGATAGCCGTTGACTCCCTGTTCTCGCCCGTGCAGCGCGTGAACTACTCAGTGACCGAGACGCGGGCAGGCGCCCGCACCGACCTGGATTCCCTCCGCATGGAGGTTTTCACGGACGGTCGCATCGAACCCCGTGAGGCCCTTCAGGACGCTTCGCGCCAGCTCACGGACATCCTCGGCCTCTTCACCGACGGATACCAGGGCCAGGGTGGCGGCGGTGGTGGCGAGACGCGCCGCGCCGGGGGCCGCTCCGTCATAAACGACGAGCGGGTTATAGAAGACCTGGAGCTCACGGTTCGTTCTTACAACTGCCTCAAGCGCGAGGGCGTCGACACCATCGGCCAGCTCGCCACGATGACCGAGGAAGAGCTCATGAACATCCGCAACCTCGGCATGAAGAGCGTGGATGAGATCCGCTCCAAGCTCGCCGAGTACGGGTATCAGTTGGAGAGCGAGGATTATGAGGCACGCTAAGAGGGGCCGCAAGCTCGGCCGCGAGGCCCAGCACCGCAAGGCCATGCTCGGCACCATGGCCGGGCAGGTTATCATGCACGGCCGCATAAAGACCACCGTCCCCAAGGCCAAAGAGGTAAGGGGCGTGGTGGACAAGCTAATAAACACAGCCAAGAAGGATGATCTCCACGCCCGCCGTCAGGCAGTCAAGATCCTCAAGGACAAGACGGTCGTGAGGCGGCTCTTCGAGGACGTGGCCCCGGATCTCGACGGCCGCGATTCTGGCTACACCCGCATCCTGAGGCTCGGCCCGCGACTCGGCGACGGTGCGGAAGCCGCCTATCTGGAGCTAGTCAACCACACCGTGGAGTAATATCGAATCTGGATACAGGACCGTGCATGGGTTGTGGGTTCGTGAGTCGTGTTTTTCGACTCACGACCTCACTACTGACGACTTACGAACGGCAATAGAAACGAAGTATTCACCCGGATACCGTATCACCGGCGTCCTGTAGCCAGGCTGGAGGGCCGCATGCGGTTTGCGCTCAACGTACCCAACTTCGGTGAGTACGGGGATGCGCGGGCCCTCGCGGCCCTCGCCCGCGAGGCGGAAGAATGCGGCTGGGACGGTTTCTTCGTCTGGGATCACATAGCCTGGGCTGACTCCGAAAACTACGCTGACCCCTGGATCTCACTCTCCGCAATAGCCGTAGAAACCAGCAACATCAGAATCGGCCCGATGGTCACCCCGCTTCCGCGCCGCCGACCCTGGAAGGTGGCCCACGAAGCCGCCACCCTCGACCGGCTCTCCGAAGGGCGCCTGATCCTTGGCGTCGGCATCGGCGGCCGCGATACGGAGTTCGAATTCTTCGGCGAAGAACCAGACCCAAAACGCCGCGCCGCGATGCTCGACGAAGGGCTGGACATCCTCACGAACCTGTGGAGCGGGAAATCCTTCTCGCACGGCGGCGAACACTATCAGATCGAAAGGGCCCGACTCACGCCCCAGCCCATCCAGCGCCCGCGCATCCCGATATGGGTCGCGGGAACCTGGCCTCGCAAAGGCCCGTTCCGCCGCGCCCTGCGATGGGACGGCTACGCCCCGGTCGGGGCCAAAGATTCTCCACTCACCCCTGAAGATGTCCGCGAGATGGCGGATTCAGCGCATGAGGAGCGCGCGGAAGGGCTTTTCGACATACGTATTTCAGGCTCCACGCATGGGCAGAACGCCGATGACTCCCGCCGTACTGTGACTGCGTTCGCGGAGGCCGGGGCGACGTGGTGGGATGAGGATCTCTCGCCTACGGGCATGACTCTGGACGAGGCGCGCGGGCGAATCCGGCTCGGTCCCCCGGACGTTGCCTGATCCTGCCTCCATCTCCTGCGAAGATCTGAGCTATGCCTATCCGGGCGAGGCGGAACCGGCCCTTTCCGGCGTGGGCTTCGAGGTTCGGGCTGGCGAGTACGTCGGCGTCGTCGGGCCGAACGGCGGCGGGAAATCCACCCTGCTCAGGCTCCTGAACGGCCTGCTCGCGGCTGGATCCGGTACTGTTCGGATCGCTGGTCACGATCCCACTACTGAGCCCTTCGAGGTCCGTCAGCGAGTCGGGATGTTGTTCCAGAATCCCGAGAACGGCCTCGTCGCGCCTTTCGTCGAGGACGACGTGGCGTTTGGACTCGAGAACCTCGGCGTGCCACGCGGGGAGATGCGCGCCCGTGTGCGTGGGGCCATCGAAGCCGTCGGGCTCGCGGGCTACGAACGGCGGGAGCCCCACACTTTATCTGGCGGCGAGAAGCAACGCGTCGCCCTCGCTGGCCTTCTCGCGCTGGAGCCCGAAATACTGCTCCTCGACGAGCCCACGTCCATGCTCGACGCTGCTGGGCGGCGGGAGGTGCTGGATCGTTTGCGCGGTTTGCGTCGAGAGAAAACCATCCTGCACGTCACGCACCATCTGGAAGAACTTCTCGATGCCGACCGCATTCTGGTGATGAACGGGGGAGAGCTCGTCGCTGATGTGTATCCCGCGCAATTAATCTCCGACCCGGATCTTCTAGCGAGAAACTATCTAGTCCTGCCGCCACTGTTGCGGCTCGCATCGGGCCTGGGGCTGGAGGCGAAGAAGCCTCGGACGCCAGAGGATCTTGCGCGGGAGATCCAGCATCGATCCCCGAGACGGACAGAAGCACGATGAGACTGGAACTGCGGCATATTCGGCACGTCTATTCCCCCGGAACACCCTTCCAGGTCGAGGCGCTTCGGGGCGTGTCGCTGTCGGTCGGACCGGGCGAGGTGCTCGGGATAATTGGCGGGACGGGCTCGGGGAAGAGCACGCTCGTCCAGCACATGAACTTGCTTCTGGAACCAGCCGGTGGAAAAGTGCTGGTGGACGCGGTGGACGCGACGACGTTAAAGAAGAGCGAGCTTCGGCGGCGGGTCGGGCTCGTCTTCCAGTTTCCAGAGGCTGCGCTCTTCGCGCCAACCGTCTGGGAGGACGTGGCATTCGCGCCCAGGCGTCTCGGGCTCGAGGAAGCCGAGATCGGGGATCGGGTGCGGGAGTCTCTGGCGCTAGTCGGTGCGGATCACCTGAAGGACCGTTCGCCTTTCGCGCTCTCGGGGGGTGAGCAGCGGCGGGTCGCCATCGCTGGCGTGCTTGCGATGGGGCCGGAAGTGTTGGTTCTCGACGAACCGACCTCCGGCCTCGATCCGGCATCGAGACAGGATCTTCTGCGCCTGATCCGGACCCTCCGGGATACCGGAACCTCCGTCGTACTCGTCTCCCACGACACCGACGAAATAGCCGAGGTGGCAGACCGCATCTGCATTCTGGAGAAGGGAGAGGTGCGGGCAATCGGTTCTCCCTCCGAAGTGTTCTATGCGAACCCGGATTTCGCCCCCGCGACCGTTTCGACCGTCGCCGCCTTGAATGAGACCGGATGGGATATCGGGCATCCGGTGCGCTTCCGGGAGACGCTGCGGGCGCTTGCCGGGTTGATGGAGGGATGAGGATATGAGCGTGGCGCGGAGCTTCGGGCAGTTCTATCCGGTGGCTTCACCGCTGCACGCGCTAGATCCAAGGGCGAAGATTTTGTCCACCGCCGTGCTTCTGCTCGGGCTGTTTTTCGTGGACTCGGCGGCCGGGCTCGGGCTGGTTGCGGTGGCTGTAGTGGCGCTCGTGGCCGTGAGCCGTGTTCCGCCCTTGACCTTCCTGCGGCTCCTGCGTCCCGTGGCTTTCATCGTGGCGCTCACGGTGTTTTTTCAGGTTCTCTTCTCGCGGGAGGGCGAGACGCTGTTCGCCTGGGGCATCCTGGAGATCCACGAGGGCGGCGTGCGGCTTGGACTCTTCCTCGGGGGCAGGATACTCCTTCTCGTCTCGGCGGCGGCCCTCCTGACGGCGACTACCGCGCCGCTCGCCCTGGCTGACGGCCTGGAAGACCTGCTCTCTCCGTTGAAGAAGCTACGCTTTCCGGCGCACGAGGTGGCGATGATGATGACCATTGCGCTGCGCTTCATCCCCACGCTATACGAGGAGTCGCAGAAGATCACCAAAGCCCAGGCGGCCCGCGGCGCAGACTTCGCGGAAGGCGGCCCCCTATCCCGCATACGGACCACCATCCCGATCCTGATCCCACTGACCGTCGGTGCGTTCCGGCGGGCCGACGAGCTGGCCGAGGCGATGGAGAGCCGAGGATATCGTGGCGGTGAAGGCCGCACCCGCTACCGCGAACTGCGCTTTCGCCAGCGCGACGCCATAGCCCTCGCCGCCACGGCTCTCGTGCTCGCTGGGGCCATTCTATTGTGAAGAGGTCGCTTTGCTCCCCCGTGGGTCGAAAGTCGAAAAACACGACTTACTACTTACTACTTACTACTTACGGAGCAAAAGCGGATCGTCCACGGACCCGGGAACGGCGCCCATGAAGCTCGCCGGGCTTGTGGAGTACGACGGTACGCATTTTGCAGGCTGGGCCGTGCAGCCGGATCAGCGAACTGTCGAGGGCGTTCTCTCCGACGCGCTAGAAACGGTACTTCGGTATCCTGTGAAGCTCGCCGTCGCCGGGCGCACCGACGCCGGGGTACACGCATCCGGGCAGGTGGTTTCGTTCGAGGCTGATACGGAGATACCGCCATCAACCCTCGCCTACCGCACGACCGCCGTCCTCCCGAAAGATGCAGCGCTCCGTCGCTGCGTCTCGGTCCCTGATGATTTCGATGCCCGCAGGGACGCGAAAGCCCGGAGTTATGAGTACCGCGTCGTGAACGATCCCGTGCGGTCTCCGCTGAATTGGTATCGCTCCTCGTATGTCTCCCGTAGGCTGGACTTTGGCCGACTAGAAGAGGCGGCGAAGATGCTGCGCGGAAAGCACGATTTCCGGGCATTCACCCCGGCGCGGACGTATCACGTGCGCTTCGCACGGATCGTCTCGGAGTCCCGGTGGGAGCGGAGCGGGGATCTGGTGACGTTCCACATCACCGCCGACTCATTCCTGTACGGTATGGTGCGCGCGCTGGTCGGCACGATGCTCGAGGTTGCGGATGGACGACGCGAGGTGGCATCCTTCGGGCGATTGCTTTCCGGTGGCGGACGGGATGAAGCCGGCCCCTCAGTCCCGAGCCGGGGGCTCACGCTGGTGGGCGTAAAATACGACAACCTGGACTTCGGAGGATCGACATGAACGGAGATGACCTCGGCAAGCTACTACACGACGTGGACGACTACGTCGAAGGGCTATTCGCGCCGCGAGACCCTGTGCTCGAAGCCGCACTGGAAAATTCCAGGAACGCCGGGCTGCCCGAGATAAACGTCTCCCCGGCCCAGGGGAAACTGCTGCAACTGCTGACCGAGATCTCCGGTGCCAGGCGCATACTGGAGATCGGGACGCTCGGAGGATACAGTACCATCCACTTCGGCCGCGCCCTACCAGATGACGGAGAAATGATCTCACTGGAACTGGAGGAGCGTCACGCCGAAGTCGCCCGCGACAACATCGAACGCGCCGGGTTGTCCGGTCAGATCGAGGTTCGCGTCGGCGATGCAAGAAAGCTGCTCTCAGCGATGGTGGAGGAAGATTTCGAGCCGTTCGATCTCATCTTCATAGACGCTGACAAGGAAGGCTATCCCGAGTACCTGGATTGGTCCATGAAGCTCTCGCGGCCCGGAACCCTGATCCTGGGCGACAACACAATCCGCGGCGGAGAAGTCCTCGACCCGCATGAAAGTCGAGCCCGTTCCACCCGCCAGTTCAACCAGATGCTAGCCGACGACGAAAGGCTCTCGGCTATCGTGCTGCCCCTGATCCGGGAGCGCATAGACGGGCTTGCGATTGCGCGGGTAGACGGCTAATTCCTTTGCTCCGGCGTGGTCAGCGCGGCTACGGGCGGCAGTATGACCCACGACACCAGGCCCACGTAGCCACCGAGCATCGGAGCCAGCAGGAACGTGACCGCCGCTATGAAGGCTGCGACTACAAGCAACATCGTGGGTGCCCTGCGGAGCGCGAGCAGCAAGACGACGCTTGTGGTGAATACCAGTATGAGAGATCCGAACTGTGTCTCTCGCACCGTTACCAGGAGGTCCAGCGCAAGACTAACCACGGTAGCAACCGCGGTAGCCGCAGCGTATGCAACTAGCGAGGATACTATCGCTCGCTGCCAAGTCATGCCGAACGCTCTGGCCACAAGCGCACCACTTATGCCTAGAACCGCGAGGTACGGTAGCAATTGCGTCGTCAACAAACGAATCCACAGGTGCCGGTTCTCTTCGGGCGAAGTGTTCATCAAGTTTCCGCCTTCCAGTTCTATCGGCCCGAAGACGTGCAGGAAAGCATAGAGCAAGATCGCGCCGACGGCTCCTGCTCCCGCTGAAAGCGCCGCTCTTCCGAAATTGGCTCTGTCCATCGTGTTGGATCTTTCTTGCTAACCTATGTAGCCTGAGTTGGGAGTTTAGATCCTGACACCGCTTCTCCGCGCATGGTGCTGAAAAACGTCAACTTGAGAAGTGACATCGGCATCGGGAGGCTGACCCCGTAATTGCCTGACCCTAAGGCTGACCGGATTGTAGATATATGCTACTATTTGATGCGTTTGGAATTCCTTTGAGCTTTCGAAGAACTCCGGAGGGTTGATGAAAAGTTATATGGCGCGACCGCTTGAGGTCGAGCGGAAATGGCACGTTATAGACGCGGAAGGGCAGACGCTGGGGCGGCTGTCGTCCGAGATCGCACGTATCCTGCGCGGTAAGAACAAGCCGCAGTATACGCCGCACGTGGACACCGGCGATTTCATCGTGGTGGTGAACGCGGAGAAGGTCGTGGTGACCGGCCGCAAGGCGGAGCAGAAGGTCTACAGGCGCCACACGGGCTATCCCGGCGGTCTCAGGGAGACCAGCTACGAGCAGATGCTGGCTCGCAAGCCGACCGAGGTTCTGCGCAAAGCAGTTCGCGGCATGATGCCGAGGACGAGGCTCGCGCGGCAGCAGTTCAAGAAGTTGAAGATCTACGCAGGCCCCGAGCATCCCCACGCCGCCCAGAACCCGCAACCCTACGAGGTGAACTAGCATGGCAGAGACGTTGTACCAGGGAACCGGACGCCGCAAGACCTCCGTCGCGCGCGTGAGGCTGCTGGCTGGTGACGGCAAGATCACCATCAACGACCGCGACCTGGAAACTTACTTCCCCCGGTCCGCCTACCAGAACGTGGTGCGCGCGCCGCTGACGCTTCTGGAATCAGCCAGCCGCTACGACGTGGTGGTTCGGGTCGAGGGCGGCGGTCCCACAGGGCAGTCCGACGCCATACGCCACGGCATAGCGCGGGCGCTCGCTGAAGAGTCGCCGGATGCGAGGGGCGAACTCAAGAGCGCAGGATTCCTGACTCGCGACGCCAGGGCCGTCGAGCGCAAGAAGTACGGCCTCAAGAAGGCCCGCAAGCGCCCGCAGTTCTCCAAGCGCTAGAGAAGACAAACCGGATTCAGAGTCAGGCCCCTTTCGTCACGCGAGAGGGGCCTGTTCTACGTGGAGGAGGCCGATTTGTGAGGAGAGGGATTTCTTTCGGAACCGACGGCGTGCGCGGCGTTGCCAACCACACCCTCATGCCAGAGGACGCGCTACGCCTCGGGCTCGCCGCCGCAAGGCTTTTCGGTGGGCCGATGATCGTCGGCCGCGACACCCGTCTCTCGGGCGGGATGCTCTCTGGCGCCCTGGCCGCCGGGGCCGCGAGCGGGGGCGCGAAGGTGATTGATCTTGGCGTCCTGCCAACCCCTGCCGTCGCGGCGCTCGCGCCCAGGCTTGCGGCGAACACGGCCGTCGTCGTCAGCGCATCACACAACCCGTACCCTGACAACGGCATCAAGCTATTCTCGGCAGAAGGCCGCAAACTCCCCGCCGAACGAGAGCGCGAGCTCGAAGATTTGCTGGATGAAGACCTCGAACGCCCGACCGGGACTGGAGTCGGCGCCGTGGAGCGGCTCGACGATGCGGCGGAACAATATGTGGAAGCGGCGCTTGAGCGGCTGAGTCCTTCCGCTGAAGGTATGAAGGTTCTGCTGGATTGCGCAAACGGGGCTGCATTCGAGGCCGCGCCGCTGGCTTTCTCGAAGATCGGGGCGGATCTCAAGGTAGTCGGCGACGAACCCGACGGCACGAACATCAACGCGGGATGCGGCTCCACGCACGTGGAGAAACTCGACTCCACCGGGCATGATATGGCATTCGCTTTCGATGGGGACGCGGACAGGGTACTTGCGGTGGACGAGCGGGGGGATGTGGTGGATGGGGACAAAATCCTCGCCATCCTGGCCCGCGACCTCGCGGAGCGTGGGAAGCTGGCTGGTGGCGTGGTAGTCACCGTGATGAGCAACCTGGGCTTCTTCAAGGCGATGGATGCGCTGGACATCCCATACGAGGTGACACCTGTCGGGGACAGGCACGTGGCTGCGGCGATGGCGCGGAGCGGGGCTTCCATTGGTGGGGAGCAGTCTGGGCATGTGATCCTCGCCCAACACGTGACCACGGGTGATGGAATCGTGACGGCCCTTGCCCTTCTGGACGTAATGGTTCGAACGGGCAAGCCGCTCTCGGAGCTTGCATCGGTGATGAATGTCTACCCACAGAAGCTCATCAACGTGGAGGTCGAAGATCCCGCAACGGCGAAATCTATCTCTGCGGCGGAAGGGATCCAACGCGCTGTTGCAGAGGCGGAGAAGCGTCTCGGGACCGAGGGGCGCATCCTGTTGCGACCGAGCGGGACGGAGCCGCTGGTGCGGGTTATGGTCGAGCATGCAAACGAGACAGTCTGCCACGAGGTCTGCGAGGAAGTCGCAGAGGTCGTGGCGGGAGTGGGGGTTGAGGTATGAGGTTTATTGGTTGTTCCCTGGCGTGGCGTCCCAGCGACGCGAAGGACGGCACGTCATGCCTGGTCGTGCTGGACGAGCGCGGAAGCATCATCGCCAACTCGTTCGCGGCGGATGTCGCGGCGATAGCGGAGGCTGTCGAAGAGTACGCTGCGGATCGCCGGGGTGTGATCCTTGGTGTCGATGCGCCGCTCTCCGTGCCGAACGAGCGTGGAACCCGCAAAATAGAGCGGCTACTCTCGAAGCTGGCGCTGCCAGCGTACTCGGCGAGCCGCAAGATGTTCGGCGAGGAGCCGCCTGGAGAGGCGCTGCTGGCTGCGCTTCAGGATGTCGGGGTCGATTACACGGACTATTCGTTCCGGCGTCAGCGGGGGCAGCGCGTGGCGGTCGAGGTGGACTCCGCGGCGACGCTCAAGGTTCTCAGCCTGGAACGCGGTCAGGGAAGCGGAGACCCGGAGCAACGCCTGCGGGCGATGGATGACCCGAAGCTCCGCAAGGGGAACAAGGGGGACAGGGCCGCCGCCATAAAGGGCGCGGTGGACGTGCTGTGGAACACGCCGGGCCTGCGCATGAGGACGGGGAACCTCTCAGGGGATCTCTCCACGGCGGAGAACGTGGACCTTTCCAGGGTCGAGATCGCATCCACGCTCTCACACGCGGATCTCGACCGCATCGCCAGCCTGGTCGAGGGTACGCTCGCCGCGTACACGGTCCACCGCCACTGGAAGGGCCGCGACGGCTCCGCCGTAGTGGGCACTGGCGATGCTGGGTCCGTACTGCTGCCTGCTGGCGGGACGCTCCACTCCCGCATCGCCGAGGAGTGCCGTTCGTCCGGCATCCCGTACGTCTAGCGGCTTGCTGGTAAGCTCTGTGGATGTGGACTCCACGCAACGCAACCAGATGAAAGTCGTCTCGCTCAACGTCGCACGGCCCTCCACGCAGCGCTACGGAGAGGAAGAAATCTTCACCGGCGGGACCAAGCAGCCGGTAGCGTCAGCCATGCTGCGCCACACCGGTTTCGAAGGCGACGGGCAGGCTGATACAGAGAACCACGGCGGGCCTGACAAGGCTGTCTGCGTCTATCCTTTCGACCACTACGCGTACTGGGAGGAGACGCTGGGGCGTGACATCGGGCCCGGTTCGTTCTCGGAGAACCTCACGATCTCCGGCATCCTGGAGACGGATGTCTGTGTCGGGGATGTATTCCGGGTTGGCGGGGCCACCGTGCAGATCAGCATGCCGAGGACGCCGTGTGCCAAGCTCGCGGCCAAAAACGGCGAGCGGCTCTTTACGAAGTGGGTGGCCGACGCTGGATACACAGGGTTCTACATGCGGGTGCTGTCAGAAGGAATGGTGGCCGAGGGAGATAGCTTCGAGCTGGTAGGGCGGCATCCAGATGGAATATCCATCTCCGATGTCAACGACGCTTTCTTCGGACGTGCG
>JACDAR010000339.1 GCA_013695335.1 Rubrobacter sp. | reverse complement strand
AACCTGGAGTAGAGTCTCCGAGTTGGTCGCCGGACGGCGAGAAGATCGCTTACACGGCCGACACTGGGGGGGAGCACTTCGTCTTGATGGTGATGGACTCGGACGGTACGAACTCCACCACCGTCCGTAAAGCCCGTGTCCCCGGTTACATCAACTATTGGGACTGGTCTCCCGACGACTCCCGAGTCGTCTTCACCGAAGACCGCTCGCCCAGCGGTTTCGGAGAAACAGACACCTACGTCATGAATGAAGACGGCACATGCGTCAAGCAGCTCACCAAAGCGCCAGGCGACAACTTGCAAGCCACGTGGTCGCCAGACGGCGAGGAGATCCTGTTCGGAAGTGACCGCAAAGGGGGCGGCATCTACACCATGAAAACGGACGGTACGGACGAGACGCGAGTTCTGAAAGTGCCGAAAGAGTTGGGAGAGCTTATAGCGTTGGATGAATTTCGCTCCGCGTGGTCCCCGGACGGGAAGAAGATCGTCTGGACAGTCAAGTACGAAGGCGCCACGGGCTCGAAGATCTACGTGATGAACGCGGACGGCAGCGGCCTGACCGCCATCCACAGCAAGTTGGAGATGGCTCCATACGTGGACTGGCAACCCGTGCGATAGTCCTCCCGACGACGGTCTACCCCCTTCAGGGTTTGCCGTCTGGCAGAGGGTGCGTTGGAGGTCGTAGCCTGTAGCTGCGGCCTCCGATCTTTTTCGTATCACAGCCGTTTTGCGGAAGATCGCATTCTGCTACGGAGAGGCGTCCTCCACCAGGCACCCCGTCATTCGGGTAGTTCTCGATCTCGGATCTGCACGACAGCCGGATCGGACAAAAACGTCCGGTAGCTGGTCGGCGGCGATGCGCAGCTCCGGGGCTCTACGGCTTGTACAAGCGCGCCATCATCCAGGATAAGACTCGTCCAGTCCCCGCAGGTCGAGCGAGGCTACCCGCGCCAGTTCCTCGAAGTGGCCGTCCAGGGTGAGAACGTGACCGCCGACGGACTCCGCACCGGCGGCTATTATGCAATCGGTTACGGGAACCGTAACGCCAAGCCGCCGCATCTCGAACCCCAATCTCCCCACCCGGACGTAGACTTCGTCCGTGGTCTCTATCCAGGTCACTGCTCCCAGGGCTGTCCGAAGCTCTGAAAGCTCCTTTTCGTTGCGGGCTCCCTGAAAGAGCTCCGCCAGAACTACGCCCACCAGAACTGCCCGGTCATTCTGGATCAAACGCTCGACCTCGCCGGCTCTGGGCGTGCCGGGCCGGTTGAAATACTCTATCCAGTAAGAGGTGTCAATGAGTACCGGCTGATCCGCCACGATCGAACTCTCTCAGTTCCCGCCAGTTTTCCTCCAACCGGACCCTGCCAGGCAACCCCAAAAGCAACTCTTTGCGGCGGAGCCGCACGTACTCCTCCAGCGCCGCCTCCACCGCAGCGGCCTTCGTCTTCCGCCCGGAGAGCCGCACCGCTTCCCGCATCAATTCGGCATCTATGTCTAGGGTTGTTCTCACGCACAGAAACATAGCACAAAAAACTGGTGCCACGGATAGGTTATTCTCGCTCCCGGATCTGGGTGACTGCCTGGTCGAAGAACAGGTCGAGAAGCCAGTCGGCGGCGATGCGCACGCGGCTCTGGGGGCTCTCCAGTTTGTACAGATAGGTCATGCGCCAGAACAGGGCGGCGAGCTGGCCCGAGAAGCGTATGCCAAGCACCTCGTTCACTGCGAAGCGGCTCCCCATTTCAACGAGCTGCCCGAGTGGTTTGTACTTGAATGGCTGCGGCTCATCGCCGTCTATGAACCCGAGTACGTTCTTGGCGACTGCCTTGCCCTGCTGGGTGGCAGCCTGGGCGTTGGGCGGTATCGCGTTGCCGTCCTTGTCCACCTTGGCCGCGCAGTCGCCGACGCCCCACACGTTGCTGTGGCCTTTTACGCGCATCTCGGCGTCAACGATGAGGCCCTTCCGCTCGTCGCGCGGGAGGTCGAAGTCGTCGAGCTTCTCGCTCGCTCGTGCGCCCGCCGTCCAGATGGCGTTCTCCGTTGCGATCTCGTGCCCATCGTCCAGGATTACTTTGTCTGGTGTGATCTCCTTCGCCTTCACCCGGCTTATTACCTCGATCTGGAGGTCGGCCAGCTTCTTTCTGGCCGTGCGCCTGAGGGCAGGGTCGAGCTCCTTGAGAACCTGCTCGTTCCTGTCAACGAGCACGATCCTGACGCGGTGCGGGTTGATGTTCGGATAATCGGGACGAAGTACCTGATGCACCAGCTCGTGCAACTCGGCCGCAGTCTCCACCCCGGTCGCGCCGCCCCCGATCACCACGAAGGTGAGCTTGGAGTCTGGCACGTCGCCCCTGGCGAGGGTGGTCTCCTCGTAGCGTTCGATGACGCGGTTGCGTATCCTCTCGGCAGTCCCGATGCTCGTCATGCTGATGGCGTATTTCTGGACGCCGGGGATGCCGAAATACGCGGGCTCGCTGCCCAGAGCCACGATCAGGTGTTCGTAAGGGAATTCTTGCCCATCGGCTGTGACTTTCCTGTTCTCCAGGTCTATGCTCTCGACCTCGGCCCGCCGGAAGCTGGCGCCGAGGGAGATCAAAGCCCGCCGCAATGGCTGGGCCACGTTCCTGGTCTCGATGTCGCTGCTCACCACCGCGGCAACCATCGGCCAGAAGGTGAAGAAGTTCTCGCGCGAGATGAGCATGATGCCGACGTCGTCCCTGTGACGGGTGCGCTGGCACAACTCCTTGGCCGCCGTGTAGCCAGCGAAACCGCCGCCAAGGATCAAGATGCGGTTCGGGAAATCCCTGTAAGGCGGCCTCTCCCACGGCTCGTACCTGGGACGGACCTTCGTCGCCCGTCTCAGAATCCCGGCCGCGACGGCCCCGCCACCAAGCGCCAGAAGTCCCATCGCCGTCTTCCTCACGTCTCACTACCCCTTACGAGCGTCCACATCCGTCTGTTTTACCCAGGCTGGCCGGGGGCCATGCTCCACCACGAGAATACTCGGTCAACCCACAGCGTGATGCTAGTATGCTCCCATGTCTTCCGCGCCGAGTAAACCGTTGGACCTCCTGAAAGAACGCCTGGCGACGGTCTCGGATCTGGATTCCGCATCCTCCGTGCTTTCGTGGGACCAGCAGACGTATATGCCGGCGGGCGGCGTCGCGGGGAGGGCCGAACAGCGCGCCACCCTCAACCGCCTCTCGCACGAGATACTCGCCTCCACCGAAATAGCCCAACTGCTCGACGCAGCCGGAGAGCCCGAGCCAGGGACAGACACGGCTGCCATTATCCGCCTGACCCGCCGCGAACACGAGCGGGCGACGAAACTGCCATCACGGCTGGTGGCCGAGATCTCACGCGCCACCACGCTCGCGGAACCTGCGTGGGAACAGGCCCGCGCCGCCTCGGACTTCCCGATGTTCGCCCCGCACCTTGAGAAAATTCTGGGCCTGCAAAGGGAGGCGGTGGAGCACCTCGGCTACGAGGATCATCCATACGACGCGCTGCTCGACCGCTACGAGCCAGGCTCCCGCAAAGCGCGCCTGGAAACCATGTTCGACGATCTGAAACGCGGCACGGCTGACATGGTGCGTGGTACCAGCGCCCACTCCGAAGAAGTCAGAGAAGCCCCACTGCACGGAAAGTTCGACGAGCTGAAGCAGGAGGAGTTTGGGAGGATGATCTCCACCTCCTTCGGGTACGACTGGGACCGGGGTCGCCAGGATAGGGCGGTCCATCCGTTCTGCATCAACTTCGGCGGCCCAGGCGACGTGCGCATGACCACGCGCTTCGACCCTGACTGGCTCTCCCCCGCCCTGTTCGCCACCCTGCACGAGACGGGCCACGCCCTGTACGAACAGGGAGTAGACCCGGCATATTCCCGCACTCCCATCTCGGGCGGCGCTTCTCTCGGCCTCCACGAATCGCAGTCGCGCCTGTGGGAGAACGTGGTGGGACGTTCCCTGCCTTTCTGGAGACACTTCTATCCCAGGCTTCAAAAAGCTTTCCCCGAAACCCTCGGTTCCGCTGACCTGGAGACTTTCTACCGGGCTGTCAACGCGGCGCGGCCATCGGAGATCCGGGTTGAGGCAGACGAGCTGACTTACAACCTGCACGTCGCGCTCCGGTTCGAGCTGGAGGTAGCCCTGATCGAAGGTTCCCTCACGGTCTCCGACCTCCCGGATGCGTGGAACGCGAAGATGAAGGAGCATATCGGCATCGTTCCGAAGAACGACGCGGACGGCGTCCTCCAGGACTCCCACTGGGCCATCGGATATTTCGGCTACTTCCCGACGTACACCATGGGCAACATCCTCTCCCTCCAGCTCTTCGATGCGGCGCTCGAAGCCCAACCCGGCATCTTCGATGACATGGAGCACGGCGAGTTCGGGGTTCTCCTCGGATGGCTGCGGGAGAACGTCCACCGCCACGGCAAAAAGTACGAGCCGGATGACCTCATCGAGCGGGCAACGGGCAGGCCGCTTGACGTGCAGCCGTACCTGCGCTACCTCGGGGAGAAGTTCGGCGCGTTATACGGTATTTCCTAGCCGCAAGGGCGCCCCTCAGCCTTCCAGAACCCAGGTATCTTTGCAGCCGCCACCCGCCGTGGAGTTCACTACGCGGGTGCCGGGACGGGCGACGCGGGTGAGGCCGCCTGGCATCAGGTAGCCGAGGGCTGGCAGCACGAAGGTCCGCAAGTCTATGAAGACCTCTTCCGCGGCATCGTCGCTGCCCTCATCCAGGACGTGGGTCGAGAACTCCAGCGTCTCCTGAACCACGAAACCGGTCGGATTCTTCCGCACGTTGCGGCGGGCGTCTTCGATCTCCTCCCTGCCAGCCTCTGGTCCTATGAGGAGCCCCTGCGCCCCGTAGCCTTCACGGGGTTTCAATACCATCTCCGGCAGGCGCTCCATAGCCTCGGCCCGCGATTCCTCTTCCGCCAGTGAGTATGTCGGGGCGTTGGAGAGGATGGGTCGTTCCCCGAGGTAGGCTTCGATCATTTCCGGCACGAACGGGAAAATGGCCTTGTCGTCGGCCACACCGA
This sequence comes from Rubrobacter sp., assembly GCA_013695335.1. Classification (GTDB taxonomy): domain Bacteria; phylum Actinomycetota; class Rubrobacteria; order Rubrobacterales; family Rubrobacteraceae; genus JACDGB01. The sequence continues at coordinate 1,065 of JACDAR010000339.1, read as the reverse complement.
CCCCGAAACCGTTGACGAACCCAACCCGGCCTTCCAGGTAGACATTCTTCAACTCCGGCAGGTCGGTGTCAACGTAATCCTCGTCGAAGCGGCGGTAGATCACATCTATCCTCCGTCCGTCCGAGCGCGCCCTCACCTCGCCGTCTCTGACGTGGCAATCCGCGAGCGTGAGCAAAGAAACACCACACGCCTCGGCGATCCTACTGTGCTCGAAGTACGCCGAATCTCCGCTGCCACGGGTGACGACGGCCACGTTCGGCCCGTCAACGCCATCAGGCGCGGCATCCTCCAGCGTCCGGCGCAGCGCATCGTAGTAGGAGAATATCCTTGCCAGCCTGTACGGCTGGAACAGTTCGGGCAGGGCGTGCATACCGGCGCGGCGGATGGCCTCGGAGTAGGCCACGCCGCTCGGGACCCGCACGTTGTCTTCGAGTACCACGTACTCCCCGCCGCCCATATGGACCACGTCCGGGCCGTAGACGCGCACGGGGCTGGAACCCTGCGGGATGGTGTGCGGTCTGTAGAAGACGCTGCTCTCCACCAGCTCGTCAGGCACCACGTCCTGACCATCCCCGTAGAGAGCTTCCAGCCAAGCGTTGATGGCCCTTCCCCGCTGGAGTAGCCCAGACGAGAGGCGCTCCCAGTGATCCCCGGGCAGAATCCTCGGCATCCAGTCCACGGGGATAACCCGCTGGTCAGAGTCGTCCGCGGCGAAGGTTGCGCCCAGGTCTCCGAGCCGCCTGTAGGCCGCCGAGATGCCGCGCGTTATGGATTCTGTCCCGAGCGCGCTCAGGGCCTCGAACAAGGGACCGTAGTGATCCCTGGGCAGATCCGCCTTCTCGAAAACCTCGTTGAACCGGGGAAGCCCGATCTCCACGCGCCTAACCTCCAGCGCCGCCCCCGCGAGCGGAACGGCCCAGACTCCACGTCCGACCCTGGTAACCCATGAACGTCCCGGGTTCCAGCCGGATCAAAGATACGCGGTCTGGAATCCCGTGTCGTTGGCCACAGGTATAAATTTTTCGGGGCAGGGTTCGCCTGACCCGTCAGCGTCCCTCGCAGGTC